>JAGLSW010000221.1 GCA_023135565.1 Candidatus Aminicenantota bacterium
TAAAACAAGACTTGACCCCAGGCAACCGTATCCGGGTGAGAACGTATATCGTTCATTACGACGAAGAGAAAGATTTCTAAAGAACGACTCATCAACCCTGGGGGTCAGGTCTTCCTCTGGTCAAGCCAGGCCAGAGGATCCACCTTGTAGTAATTTTTCAGTTCTCGATAAAGTTCCGGGTGTCTTTTATCGAGCTGCCTGGGTTTTTCAAAAAAGGCTTCGCTGGCAACGGCGAAGAATTCGGCGGGATTGGTGGCCCCGTATTTATGTATTACGGTTTTCCGATGGCGCTTTTTCTTGCTGATCAAGGTTTCGTATTCTTCGCTCAGGACGGCGGCCCAGGAGGCATAAGCGGAGCGGCGTTCCAATAAAGGGGCGCCGTCGGCGACGCCGTCCTCCTGGTCTAATTGGTGCGCGAATTCATGGTAAACCACATTCTTCCCGTCGAACATATTGGTGGCCCCGTGAAGCGTCGAGTCCCAGGTAAGAACCAGTTCGCCGCTGTTCCAGGATTCTCCGAATATAGGCCCGGCGGAATGCTTCGATACATAAGCGGTAGGATAAATAATGACAGTGACCAGCTTGGGGAAAAAATTCGTCTCACGATTAAGCAGCAGCAGGCAGGCCTGGGCGGCAATCAAGACTTTCATGGTTTCGGTGACTTCCAGATCGTGAGTACCGTGGAATCTTTTTTCATGTAGAAACACCTTGATTTTGTTTTTCAATTCCTCGCGCAGGGGGACAGGGATTTTTTTGTATTGAGGAAAATGCTGCTGCAATATCTCTTCCCAATGGCCGGGAGTAGGTTTCGCCTGGATTTTTAATCTTCTCCGCTTGATGAAAAAAGGCTTAACGTAAAAGATATACCCGATGACAAGAACAAGAACCACAAGAAAACCGGCAATAAATAAATAATCCATATTCACTTCCTTCTATTTAATTGCCCCCGGCGGGCCGGCGGGCCCACCACGTGGGCAGGGTATAAGCCGCTGCGCGGCAAGAGAAGCCGCGGTTAGACAATACAAAACCCGCAATCCGATAAAAGATAGAAAGTGAATTATATCACACTTTGCCTGTTTAAGAAAAATAACCGGTTTTGCGGCTTGACTTTTTAAATTCCCTTTCCTATAATTTAAGCATTATGAGTAAGAAAGAAGCTGTCAACAATGTGGGTAAAGAAAGAAAGGGCGGGAAATTTGCAAATCTCTTTCCTCCCGAGCATTATCGCGGCCTTGCTATCGACGAATTCGCTCAAACCGGCGACACAGGCGGAAGGCGTTTCTGTTTGTGGGATTTAGCGGCGGCTAAGGCGGGGAATTTTAAGAAAATCTTCAAACACTCGCTCGTGCCCCGGGAAGAAGACCTGCGCGGCCATACTTTTAAAGGCAATAATTCCCATATCAAATTTTGGTTTTTCGGGAAATTTATATTCTCACTTTATGTGGGAAAGTTGAGAGATGTGCTGACAGGGAAACTGTTTTCCCAGCCGTTGACTTTCCAGAAGCGGCTTTTAGATGAGGATATGCCGGTGAAAAGAGGAAAAGAAGAAGGTGTGGTGAGCGGGATCAATTATTGGTGCCGGCGGGGCCGGGCTTATCTGCCTTTCAAGATATATGTCTCGCCTGCCGTACAGGATAAGTCCCTGGAATCACTAAAAATCGACTACAATGTGGTTATTAACAAGTGGATATTCCATCGTCCCCTAATAGATGAGATCAGGCGGTTACCTGATTCCGATCTCTATTTGGGCAGGATGTATTTCCGTCTTGGGCCTTTTAGTATTCCTTTTATCTGGTTCGGTATCGAGAAAATAGTATAGCCCCTTTTTTTCTATTAATTATAATTCATCACTCCGCCCTGCTTAATTGCGACCACGTAAACCCCTTTTGCCTGGAAGACCGGTTTTAACTGCTTGAAAAAGGAGAGTGCCTTCTGCTGTTCAGCCTCCGTTAACCTATTATACTGCCGCTGCAAACGTTGGAATTCGGGCAGGTTGATAAGCAGCTAATCGGCGGGGGGTGCCGCCCCCTCGAAACACCGCCGCATGACGTAGTCCAGGTTGACCTCCCAAAGCCTCCTTTCGCCGGTTAAATAAAGGGTTTCGCCTTTGACGATGGGGTTTAATAAGCGGATAGAATCCGGGAAATTCAGGCGATAGGTTTTTCCGCCGGCAGCAGCCCCGGTCTGATAGCTCGAAGCTTCTAAGTGCGTGGGCGTTATATGAATTTGCAGCCAACCTTCGGCAGCGGACATCTTCATTTTGTAATAGTTATATTTGCGAAACTCGCTGATGTTAACGAAAATATCGTTCTTGTTGTACAGGTAAACAGCAGCGTTTTCTTTGCTGCGTGGGTCGGTGTCGGTTGTTCGCTGTCCGGGGTTCGCGCTTCCCTGATCGCCCTTCGATATTCGAGATTCGCTGTTCGGTGTTCGATATTCCTTTCCTTCCCCCTCTTCCCGGTATTTCAAAAGACTCCAGCCGCGCTCCTCACCCTTTTGCCAGCGCAGGCGCACAAAATCCTGGGGGCCGTCTTCCACGGCCAATAACTCCGCTCCGGGCGGCAATTGCGGTGAAAGACCGGGATAGACCACCCCGGGCTGTTCCAACAGGTAAAAATTATCTTTCGCCCCGTAGATAAGCGTCCGTTCCGTGTCTATCCCGGCGGCAAAAAGAGCATTCGGGGCTCGCTTACCGGCTGATTCCAACGTGTCCACCGGGTAAATACCGGCGGGTTTGAACTTCCTGTCGAAACGCAGCACCCCGGCCTTAGTGGGCAAAAGATAGTAGACGCCTTCATTGTCGCGGGCGCAAACCGGCAGCCCTACCACCACGTCGTCGCTGAAACGGCCATTTTCCAACCGCCGCTGCGTACCTCTGCCCGCGCCCCTGCTCACGGTGATGGACAATCCCGGTTCGTCCTGCTCATAACGCCAGAAACCGTCTTCGCACAGGTATTGGCTAAATTGGGCGGTGCGCCCGGAAACGCCATTTGCCCCCCAATGAATAAAATCCCCGCCGTCGGTTTTTAAGCCTAATATTTTTTTTCCGCCCTGCCGGTTGACTCGCACTTCCCTGATGTGGGCGGGATTCACACCGGGCATTTGCGGCCTGTAAAAGTGCGCCGCATGAAGATCGGAGGCTGCTGCCCGGTAGTACCCCCCAGCGTCGCAGGCGATCTCTACCTGCATCCCTTTTTGAGCTTCCCGTAAACTTTTGTTAACAGGAGAACCGGCTTCTTTTTCCCCGGCGGTCTGGACGTCCTGTAAAGGTGGGGCCGCTGCCTCTTCGAGAAAGGCCAGGGAATTAATAGTATCGAAAGAAAAACGCCCACCGCTGAGTAGAATTTTTTCTCCCCGCAGCTTTCCTTCCAGCACACCGGGGTGGTAATCCCGGCATTTGACCCGTTTCCACTCCCAGAAACCGCTCTCTTTTTGAGCCACTAATAGTTTGTTAGCAAAAGGATCGGCAGCTTCCCCGCTGAGGGGGGTAAACACCCCGCTGTCCCGCTGCCCGTCTAAAATGCCGCGGTACGCCTGCTTACTGTCGGCCCGGCAGCGCACTACCACGCTGCCGCCGGCAGCTTCGAAAGCCATGTCGGTAACCTCCGGGATTTGCCCCTGCACCTGGGGTTCGCGGATAACCATAAGGCTGTCGGGGTCGATAACCGCCCGGCCCGCGGGGGTGCGGGAAAAAGAGGTCAGCCCGGCGGCTGTGGCTGCCCAGAGGCGGCCTTCTAAAAAAAGAAATTCCGACCACTTATCTATGCCTACTTGCCCATCTTTCCAGGCCAGGGGCCGCCAGCGGCCATCCAGGCCGCGCTGCTCGAAAGTGAACACGCCGCGATTCCCGGGCCCACGCGGTTTCAGGCGCAGCCGTCTCCGGTTAACGATGAGGGAATCGCTGCCATGGGCCGCTACAGCCGCAGCTAACGCCGGTTCCGTCACAGGAACCCAGGTTATTTCTTTTCCCGGTTCGCCGCTGCCGCGGTACTGCCATACCTGTGTCCCTTTTCCCTGCAGGTACAGGCCGCGGGGGATGGCGGCGTTTTCCCCGGCAGTATCTTCGTAGAAAACCACGAAACGCCGCGGGCTGCGGGCTTGTTGGTCTTGATTGATGATGCGGTCGTTTACTTCTATATCCAGCCCCGGATAAATAGAAAGCCAACCGCCGCGCCATAAGGTGAAAGCCCGGTCGTCGAAAGCGGCAATATCTACGATGTGGTCATGGAGCATAAGCCCTTTGGAGATGATGGCGCTGCTTGCCGGGCTGAAATTACCCCGGCGGTCTTTGTACTGCACGAACAAGCGGTCTTCTTTTTCGGTATACCAGCGCCAGAAGCCGGTTTGCAAGCGCAGCCAGCGGTTCGATGCAGTGGGTTTAGCGATGTTCTTAATGCTGCCGTCGGGGAGGATTTCGATGCCCCTGGCAGGGGAGTAGGCCATGACGACATCAGGGCTGTTCAAGGGGATGCCTACTTTTTTTATTTCCTGTAAAGCGCCGCCCCTGCCGCGCAGCCCGTAGAATTTGCTCATACTATTCAAACCTAAAAATTGGCCCGGCGCAGAATAAACCTGGAGCCCGGCTTTAGTGCCTACATACAGGGTGTCCCCGCGGGCGGCGATAGAAGTGACCACATCGAAGGGGAAACGCCTGTCGCTAAAACGAAAGGGCACCCAGTTTGAACCGCTGCTGCCGGTTAGCAGCAACTCTTTTTGCACAGCGCCGGAACGAAGGGTGAAACGCAGCAGCGGGCTATTTTGCGGCAATTGGGCGATAACCCGTGGTTTGCGGGGATCGTCGGCGGCTGCTGCCGGTTGGAAACGGCTGCCGGTTTCGTTCCAGGTGAAATAGCTGCCTCCCTGCCGGGCGGTCAGGTCTCGACGTCCCCCGGCGCGGCGGATAACTTTTAGGCCCTGGAAGGGGCTGACCGCCAGCCGCTGCGCTTTCAAGTGGCCCAGGCCGCTAACCAGATCGGCTATTTCTAAAAAGGCTTCGCTTTTGACAAACAAACGGTTCTTGTAAACGGCGGCATCTACCAGGCGATCGCTGCTGAAAGACAAACCGGAATTACCGGAAATCACCCGGAAATTGTGGGCTTTTCCTTTCAGGCGGATAGAGATTCGGCCGTTTTTCAACTGCCATTGCCAAGTGTCGTTGTCTACCAGGGTGCGGTTTGCCCATGGACTGCCAACGAGAGGCTTCCATAAACCGGCTATTTGTTTTTTTTTGCCTCCGGCGGGCAGGGGGCGCTTTTGGAAAACTGCCCCCTGCACCCCCGCAAAACTTTTGTTGAGCCGCTGCGCGGCATTTACAGAAAAGTTTGCCGGGATGTAGAAATACACGACTCCTTTGTCTTCGCTGTAAAGCTGGCCCTGGCCCGGAGGCTTTTCAAAACCCGCGTAACTGTCTACAGGATGAATCCCGGCGTCACTTTGAATCAATAACCCGTTTTGTGTATAGGCCAACCCGCGTTTGTTTCGATCCCAGGCAAAACCCTGCGCCGCAAAAGCATCTATAGTAACAGTACCGCTGCTGCTGTGGGCGGCAATAAGCCCCCTTACCCGGCTTAAGGCGATTCTTTCGATCAGGGTGACATCACCGAAGCGGACGCGGTGCTCCCGCCCGGCGGGCAGCGGCTGCCCATCTTTAGTATAAACAGCGCCGGGAGTAATAAAATAGCCGTGGGCCGCGCTTAAAGGCCGCTGCCAGCCCAGGGGCCGGAAACGAATACCCCGGTCGTCGAGACTGAGGTTGTCATTCGTATACGTCCATGTACCGTGGCTGTTGGCCGCGATAAAGCGGTTCCGGGCGGGGCCCGCCGCATCCCCCGCTTTGAAATCAACCATCAAGGCATCCACTTCCTCGAAAATTAATTTGTCGTTTTTAATAAAATCCAGGCGGCTCAAGACTTTAGGCCCGGCATGGGTCTCCACGCGGAAACTGCGGTTCTCCCGCTGCCACTGCAGCCAGCCCACATTTAACGCCGGGGGCAGCATATCTACAGCCACAGTTCCTGAAGGAGCCAGCCGCTTCGCCCGGCTGTGCCCCTCAGCCAGCAATTCGCCGCTGCTGTTCACTCTTAAACGGGTTAACGGATTATAAGCGCTGCTGCCGTCAGGCAGCCGGACTACCCGGGATTTCAAAGCAGGCCAGGTATCCTCGATGGCGCCGGGCTGCGGGGTTTCTCCTGCGCCATTTTTCCCGTCGAAAGCACCGGCGCCGGTTTCCCGCCTGACTGTCATTAGGACATCGTAGCCTTCCCTTTTTTGTTCCAATAACAAAAGACGCCCAGCCCGGTTCCTGAGCCGGAGCAAACCACCCTCCCGGCGGGCTTCGACGATGGCGCCGAAATCACGGGCCGCTCCCGGTAACTGCGCTTCCCGGTATCGTACTGTGTCTAAGGCCCGCATTCCCTCTGTGGTATCGAAAAGAATAAGGTCCTGCCAGCGATAGGCCCCCTGTACCCGGCCCGGTGCCAACAAAAAAGGCTGCTCGAAGAGGATACTTTCTTCAAAGTAAACGCCTTTTTTAGAAAGGGGCTGTTTGAAAAGTTTGCCGCCGGGGGTGAGTTTCCAGGTAGAGCCGCTGCCGTCCACAGCCGTGGTTTCACCGGCCTTAAGATCATAACGGGCAAATTGCCGGGGGTGAGGTCCCGGTTTGACTGCCACCCAGTAAGAACGCCCGTTATTTGCTTTTATTATGCCGCGGTTTTGCAGTTTGCAGAAAGAAGGTTCCCCGCTGATGCCCTCTAAGCGCACTTCCACCCACTTCCTGGTCAGGGGAGAAAAATACTTAATGCGGTCTTTAAGCACAAAAGTCCAGAGAGACAGACCGCGCTGCTGCACATCCATTAAGCTTTCCGCCGGGCTGCCGAAGGCTGCGCCCGGTCTAAAGACCTGCTTCGTGGGCGTCCTGTCCGGGTATACCGCGGCCCGGCTGCGGTCGAAATCGCAAATAAAAAACTCCCCGCCGCCGTTTTTCACTACGGCCATATCACGGTCTCCCTGCCTGGAAATCGAGATGTCGGAAATCTCGGGGATATCTAAGGAAATTTTTTGCCAGGTGCGTTTATCTAAGTCATAGCGCCGGATATTCCCGGTAGTGGTACACAGCAGGTATTTCCCGAAGGCTGTATCACGGTAGAAAAGACGCCGCAAATTCGCGGAAACCGGCTGTTCCCCGGGTGCGGCCAGCAGTTCCCTCCGGCTTTCGTCTGCCGACCGCCACTCTACCACGCCGCCGCCGGGTGTGATATAGGCCAGTTTACCTGCGCTTTTGTTCACTGCGTACTGCACTGCGGGGAAAGATAGTGCGCGGTTGAAAGTAACAGGCGCGGTAAAGGGATCCGGCCCGGCTGCGCCGCGCTTCCCACGGGAAACGAAAGTCGAAGTATAACCGGCGCCGGGCAAACGCAGTGCTGCCGGTTTTACGGCGGTCAGGTCGAAACGGTTATCTTTGTTTAGCCCGGCAATTAGTAGATGCTCTCCCACTACATAAAGCTCCCCGCCGCTGTGTTTACTGCTGTACCAGGAGCGGGAGCGGGGACTGTAAAAGCGCAGCCCTTTCGGGGTGGAGACGGCAATCACCTCCCGGCCCGGTAGTTCTACTGCGTCTAATATAGAGTCGATACCTGCCCCTGCCCCGGGATTGCGGAAAAAGCAGCGCGCTCCAGTGCCGGAGAAGGGATTATTTACCGGGTAGGCTTTAAGGTATAGGTGTGTGGCTGGGGCCGCCGCCCCCCGGACTGTCCAGACATAATCCGGGCCTACCGACAGGTTGAGCACTTCACCGGCCCCGGGGTCCAGCGCATCGGAGCCGATATAAGCTTTGCCCCGGCACAAAGCCAGCGGCTGGGAGCCCACTAAACCGGCTAATTTGACAGCGCCGCTTCCGGCGATCCGCCAGGAATCGATAATACTGCGCAAATCCTGGTCGTAGCGGTAGACCCGGCCCGGCCCGGCCAGGAAGAGACGGCCATCCGCCTCCATAACGTCGCTCAGTTGTTCGTCCGAAAAATCGAAACGTTTCTCTTTAATCACCGTGAAGAAATTATCCCCGGCTCTTAAAACAGTCAGGCTGCCCCGGGAAGTCCTGATGAACAATTGCCCGGCGGCATTAGCCAATTCCGCCGGGTAGCCGGACACGATAGGGACGTTTTTATAGCTTCTCCAGGCGCGGCGCCGGTAATCGTAATGCCTCAGACCGCTGTAGGTGGCCGCCATCACGCCTTGCTCGAAAGGAGCGGCGTCGTAAAAAGGGATGCCGCTCATTTCCGGCACATGCGCGCCGGTGAGAGTCTCTTTCCAGGGAGAAAAGCGGAAAATTTGCCCGTCTCCGCTGCCTCCGCGCAGCACCATGCCCTGGCCCTGCCAATCCCGCCTCAGGGTAACCGTACCGGGCAGGCTGCCTTTGTTCACGCCTTCGTCGAAGCGGGAAGCGGCGGCGGCTTCGGTGTCGATGGCGAAGACATCGGTGCTGCCGTCCGCTTCCGATGTAATATACGTCATGCTGCCCGAAGTGAGCGATTTGGGGCTGGGCCGGGTGCGGGTCAGCCAATCGGGCAGGTCGGCTGAGGCCACTTTTTTATAGTCGCGGCTGACGATATTGTGCACTAAGGAATTCGTCTTGCCGGTGAAAAGCACTGTGTCCCCAAACGTTAGTGCGCCCTGCCACTCAGCCGGGTCTACCCGGCGGCGGTGGGCGGCGAAACTGTCTATCACTTTATTCCGGCGTAAGGCATAGAACCGGCCTGAGCCGCTTAAAGCCAGCACTTCACCGGGTTTGCCCAGTTTTAACCGGGTCATCCTTTGTTCGACCACAGGCAGCAGCCGCGGCGCTCCCAGGGGCGGCATACCGAGTACGCCGATGCCGCCGTCATAGCCGAAAAAGAGTTTCTTCCGCTTCGGCTGCGCCAGGGCGGACAAAACCGGTCTCTCGAAAAGGCGCTGCCAACTATGCAGCGCGGCGTCGTAGACAAATAGACCGGCGTCCCCGGCCAGGATTAGGAAACCGCCGTCCGTCCCTCCCGGCGCTGCGAAGTAATAAGCAAAATGAAGGTCCTCGAATTTTAAGCCGGGATAAATGTTTTTCTCATCTATCAACCTTTTAATTAATCCCTGTGAATTAGCGGCGGTTTTCTTTCGAGATTCGATATTCTTTCCGGTCCGGCCCCCCAGAGAGTTAGAGGGTGGAGGCGCCGCCTCCCCGGAGGCGATCCTGGAAATGCGCAGCAAACCTGCGCCGCCCTGCTTGTTTTTTCGTTTCTCCAGCACCCACAGCCGGTTTTCGCCGTCTACGTCCAAATCGCGTATCTGACCGGAGAAACCGGGAAAGTGGGTAAGTTGGGGCGATTTTCCTGCGATGCGCAGCGAGGCCAGCCCGCCGGGTCCGCCGATCCAGAAATGATCCCGGCAAAAGGCTAAATGGGTGACCTGCGGCGCAGGCAGCGCGTCATAAAAACGGGGTTCGAGATTCAGCCACTGCCTTGTTTTGAGATCGTAAATACCGGCGCCGTCCCGGCGGGTGCCCACAACCAGCCAGCGCCCATCCCCGGAAACAGCGGCGGTAGTCAACTGTTTTGCGCTTACCGGCATTCCGCGGGCGCCGCTGAAAAATGAATCGCCTACCAGTACGCGCCAGTTCCCCCTCCTGCCGTGAACCAACCCGCCGCCGCCGGTAATGCCCCACAAAGAGTCCAGGTCCGGGTCGCTGCCGGGTCGCTGCGAGCGTGCGTCCGCGCCGCTGCCTGAACGCAGTAAAAAAATATCCGGGTTCAGCAAATGGTCTGCCAACTCTATGGTTTCCCGACGCCACAGGCCGGTGCGCGGGTAATAGCGGTGCAGCTTGCCCCCGGCCTGGGATATATAAATGCTCTCTTCCGGTGGATGAAATACGCTGTCCAAAAGCGGTTTGTCTATAATATCGTCCCTGATGTTGACCAGCAGCCGTTGGTCGGTTAACGGACGCAGCGGGGGAGGATCGAAAATCCCCTGGCGAAAACCGGTCTCGATGCCTAAAAACCAGCCGCCTACTAAGAACAGGACAAATACCGCCGCTGTCCGCAGCAGCACGATGTCGATGCGGTTACGCAGTTTTATTTCCCGGCTTTTTCTCCTGAAACGGGCCTCTGTGTGCTGCTCCGGCCCGCGGTTTTGTCCTGCGTTTCCCCAGTTATATTTCATTTTTTTTTACCATAGAATCTTGCCTTCGGCGAGGGTGCGGCGCACCCACCCTCTAAGCCGCTTCGCGGCAGGACGGCGTTTTTGATTCTCGCTTCTAAATAAACAAAAGTTTTG
>JAGLSW010000222.1 GCA_023135565.1 Candidatus Aminicenantota bacterium
AAAAAAAATTTGCGGAATTGCTGCGTGAACAGGGCTATTTCTCAAAACGGTAACCTTTGTTCCTGACCGAAATGAAATGTTCGGGAGCTTCGGTGTTCCGCTCAAACAACTTGCGGAACTTCAATACGAAATTATCTATCGTCCGCGGCGTGGGCGACACATCCATCCCCCACACTTCCTCCAGGATGTCGGCCCGGCTCAGGGTCTGACCGGTGTGAGCGGCAAAATAAGACAATAGTTTGGCTTCTTTTTCCGAAAGCACCACTGCCCCGCTGTTACTGTCACACTTGCGGGTGGAGAAGTCTATTTGAAAGTTGTTTATAATCAACACCCGGCTGGAGGGCAGCGAACGCTTGCCGTGGCTGCGCCGCAGCAGCGCATTCACCCGGGACATTAATTCATCCATGTTAAAAGGCTTTACTAAATAATCGTCGGCGCCGGTATCGAGGGCGTTTATTTTATCGTGCACGGCGTTCTTTACCGTCAACATCAGCACCGGTATGTCGATATCCCTGCTCCTTAGTTTTTTCAACAGCTCTAAACCGGAAATACCGGGCAGCGTTATATCCAATATGAACAGGTCGTACAACTCCTTTCTTAATTGCTCTAAAAGCAATTCCGCCGTTTCAAACCATTCGGCCCGGTAACCGCTCTTTTCCAGGTTAAGTTTCACCATGCCGCCGATCAATCGGTCGTCTTCCACCAGGGCTATTTTAAATTTATCGCTCATTTTTCCGGTTTTAGGTCCAAATAGATCGAGAATCGGGCGCCCTTGCCTTCGCCTTCGCTTACCGCTTCCAGGTGACCGCCCATTTTTTCCGCCAACTGTTTCGATATGAATAATCCCATGCCCGAACCATGCACGGTATCAGGCAATTCACTATCCAAACACTTAAAGGCTTTGAAAATATTTTTTGCCGCTGCCGCTTTAAAACCGGGGCCATTGTCGCTGATGCGAATCACCGCTTTTGCCCCTTGCTTAGAAAACCCGGCTTTTAAGATAAGCCCGGGTGAACAGTATCTTAAGGCATTATCGGTGATGTTGTCTAAGATAATCTTTAAGGCGTTCGTATCCGCCACAGCGGTAATGTGCTGCCCGGGAGGCGCCGCTCCCGTAAAATCCACTTTCGCATCCGAAAGGTGAAGCGCATGTTCCTCGAAATAAGCAGCTAAAAATTGTTCTAAATCCACGTCTACCATGTGCAGCACCAGGTTCTTACGCCTCAAGGTAGATCCGGCTAAAATATTTTCCGCCAACTGCTCCTGCTTCTCTACCTGGCTTAATGCCATATCCACGAAAGCCGGCAATTGGTCTTCATCTAAAGAGCGGTTTTTGAGACTCTGCAAAAAAGCTTTGACCCCGGTTATGGGGGTTTTTATCTCATGGGTGACACGCCCCCAGAACTCCTCCATCTCTTTGGTCGAACGCTTCTCCAACTGGATAAATTTAAAAAGAAAAATACTGCTCAATAACAGCAGCAAAACCAACAGCCCGGACTCGCCGATGAGCATAAATTTTTTCCGTCTAAACTCATCGTCGATATGGAACAACACCCAGCCCCTTACCCGGATGCACAAATGAGGACAGATAGGGTGCAGGGGCCTGGAGAATTTTTCGCCTGTCCCTTTGCAGGCGGCAATCTCGAACCGTTCATCAGGTTTAAATATTCCGGCCTGCGGAGGTTCCTTTTGTCCGCTGACAATCTGCAAAGCCAATAAATCCAACGCCGCGGTCAGGTTCTCCCGGTGCAGCGTTCTCTGTTTTTCGATGGATTGGTTGAGAAAGACAGACCACCAGGCAGCCAACAAGGCCAGCAAGAGGATCGAGATACCGAAAATAAACCGGTGACCGTGATTTTTTATTATAGTTTTTATTTTCCCGATTATCTTTGTCATGATTTCTTATATCATATATGTAACAAATTTTCAATATATTTGCCTCCGGCGCAGCAATTCCGCAAAATTTTCAAAAATTCAGTAATGCGGGTGATATATCCTCGCAAAAGGAGGTAGTGAAAAAAAATTCTCGCCTGAGAGATATGGCGGGAAATTAAAATTAGGCGGTGAATCTTGGCCACGGAGTGGGGTTGAAAATATTCCTTTTTTAGCTTAAAATGGAACTCTGAAAAAGGAGTGAAAATGATCGTAAAAAAATTCTCTGAAATCGAAAAAACAGCTATAACAAAAGAAGGCCTCAAAGGCGTCTCTATCCGCTGGTTGATCGGACCGGATTCGGGAGCGCCGAATTTCTACCTGCGGCTCTTTGAAGTGGAACCCGGCGGCCACTCTCCTTTCCATTCCCATCCCTGGGAACACGAGGTCTATATACTGGAAGGAAAGGGAAAACTAAATACCGGCAAAGAATCCATCCCCTTTGAAAAGGACTATTTTATTTTGGTTCTGCCCGGTGAGGAGCACCAGTTCGAGAATACCGGGGCTACAGCCTTGAAGTTTCTATGCATCATTCCCCCGGAAGGGAAGTAGCGTAGGGCAGGGAGAATCAGTTTCCTCCTGAGTCCTCTCGAGCTCCTCCTGAGTCCTCTCGAGCTCCTCCTGAGTCCTCTCGAGCTCCTCCTGAGTCCTCTCGAGCTCCTCCTGAGTCCTCCTGAGCTCCTTCTGAGCCCTCTTGAGCTCCTCCTGAGTCCTCTTTTTGAGCTCCTCCTCAACCGCTGAGCCCTCTTGAACTCCTCCTGAGCCCTCTTGAGCTCCTCCTGAGTCCTCTTTTTGAGCTCCTCCTCAACACTGAGTCCTCTTGAGCTCCTTCTGAGCCCTCTTGAACTCCTCCTGAGCCCTCTTGAACTCCTCCTGAGCCCTCTTGAACTCCTCCTGAGCCCTCTTGAGCTCTATGCGCTCCCACAAAGAGTCTCAAATAAATGAAGCCTATCACCAGCAAACCGAAGGCTATATAATGCAAAGGGGAATTTACTTTCGATATCTTCACTACAAAAAGAAATAATGGCGGGAAAACCAGGGATACCCCCACATAAAAACGCAGGACGAAACGCTGTGCGCCGCCGGTAAATAAAACGATGGCGGCAGAACCGAGAGCAGCGCAAAAAACCAGCAGTGCGGTAGTAAAGTCCTCTGATCCAAAAGCGGGGTTGTGGATAACGATATAAAAGAGGATAGCAAAGAGAGCAAAGAACAACGGTAAGAGATATTTAATTAATTTTTTTCTTTTCATGCAAGATATATTTTAATAATATTCTTCTTCTATGTCAACCCCTCGAACAGTCCCAAATCCACCACCTAAATAATGGGCAGGCTGTAGTCGGCATCCGCGAAACGTCTTCCCTTTAACCAAAACCGGATAGCTCTTTTTTTTCAATTTTTTGGGCTGTATTTTTTATCGATTTTTTTCTTTTACCTGGAAAAGTTACAGCTAAAATTTGATAAAGCCTCCGGGGGTTGAATCAATGAAGGTGTGTTTTCTTCTCCTGGGACTTTGCCGGGCGGGTTCCTGATCGGAGCAAACCGGGGGCTGTCCGTGCTGCGCTTTACCAGGTGGTTTTTAAGAAGGTGCGAAAGTGCGGCAAAAAAAATTCATCATGGGTCGAATAATACCCGAAACCATTAAAAATGTTACCTGTCTAAAGACGCAGAGATGAATTTATTTAAAAGCGCCTATATAACGGGAAAAATTGAGCTTAAACTAAACCCGGAAATCCTTAGAAATAAGAAAACCGGTGAAAAAGAAAAAAATAAAATGTCTAAAAATGATTTATTATAGGCGGTTTCGCTATGCCGGAACAAAAAGCGAACAGGTAACAAAATTGTATCTTGACAGATTCTAAAAGTTTGAGGAAAATAGAATTTCAAAGATAAGTTTTTTATACTTATTCGGGTTGTTGGGGAAAAGCG
>JAGLSW010000223.1 GCA_023135565.1 Candidatus Aminicenantota bacterium
AGTTTGATCAAAACTTTTATTTATTTAGAATCAAAAGCGCTCACACGCTGCCGTTTCCGGGTGAGGCCCGCAAATTACATGTTTACCGCTGAGCAATAATCCTGTAAAGAACGTAACGCTTGTCCCTGAAAATCGGTAAAAAATTCGCTAAAAAATCACCCAACTTCGCTTTGAGAGAAGCGTCCAGCCTGTAAATGGGCGATTTTCCCGCCATACGCTCTAAACCGGCTGGATAATATAATATGTGCGTGATGCCCGCTTCTTTTAATAAAAGGGAAAAATCAGCAAAATCCCTGCTCTTTCTCAAAAAATCGAGCAAAGGATTACGATCGAAAAATGAGCTGACAATAAATTCTTTCTTTACATAAAAAGAACGGTCTTCCCCTAAGAAAATAACCCGGTCTGTTTCCGACAGGTGGCTGTTGATATATTCGGCTGCCCGGTAATAGGGTACGGTATAAAGGTATTTGATTTTACTTTCCTTGAATTTCCCGCCGAGTTTCCCCTTTAAATAAGCAAAACCGTTAAAATATTTCTCCTGCATATCTACCTGGAGAACAAGATTAAATAAAAGCAGCACAGTTAAGAACAAGAGAATTATCTTTTTTATAGACTTCGATTTTTTCATAGCCTGTTCCGCCCCGACTGCCATGGGAATCGAGAGCAGCAGGAAACTGGCCAAAAAATAACGGGGCACCATGGAAAAAGGCAGCAGGACAGCAAAAGAAATTATCCCGGAAAAAGCCAAACAGCGGGCTTCCGGCGATTTTCTCAGGAAAAAAAGAAAAGGCGCAAAAGCGAGGAAAAGAATCCCCAGGACCGCGGTCATACCATAACTGTAAGGAGTGATAAAGATTTCGATGGGGTAGTAGAGATATTTCCACAGGGAGTGCCCGCTGCCCCGTTTAATAGTAGTTGAAAAATTTGCCGACTGGCCGCTGTCCCAGTGCTTGCTTTTAAAGATATTATTCATGTAGGGATATAAGGGGTTCCCCGTGATTACCGCGTTTTTCACGAACCAGGGCAGTAAGCAGAGCAGCACAACAATAGATATAGTTACAATCGCCACTGCTTTTTTCTTAAATTTCAGCGGTTTGTAAAACAGCAGCGAAAAAAAGAAACCTAACAGGAAAAAAGCAAAAATATATTTACTGCCTATGGCGAATCCCCAGAAAAAACCGGAAAGAAGCAAAAGCCCGCGGTTCTTTTTCTCTATATAATAAAAGAAGAGGCGCACCCCGGCAAAAAGAAACAACATGCCGGGGATATCTGTTTTGGAGGAAGAGGTTAAAAAACCCACCTGGGGGATGGTGTAAAATAAGAGCAGCGGAAGCGCGGAAAAACCCCGGGAAAATTGCCGCCGGTACCAGGAGAAAAGCAGCAGGATTATACCCAACCCGGCGGATAAAGAAAGCAGTTTAGGAATATAGGGGGTTTTTCCTAACAGGGCAAAAAAGAACAACATCTCCCCATTCAAGGGCAAATTGGAGAAAAAATTAGTCAGCCAGGGCGTTATGCCCCCGTTCATTATATAATAGTTGGGTACTGCCAGGTGATACAGCAGGGAATCGTAAAAAGTGGGCGGAAAAAGACTGAAAAAAAAATTGACTACAAAAAAAACAGCCAACAGCAAACCGAAAAAACGATTTTTTTGCATACTTTTACCGGGCAGTGGACGCTGCGCATCGCCTTCTAATTTAACAAAAGTTTTTTGGGGGTCCAGGGGGTTCCCACTGGCGTGAGAGCGGCACACCGCACATTTCAAAAAAGCCCCCTGGTCGCCGAAGGCAAATTTGGATACAAGTGCTCCTCGATTCTTGACAAACAGTAAATTGCCCGCGGCCAGCACGGCGATAAAAAAAACTATACCGGTCAATCTCAAAGCAGCGGCCAGGAAAGTCAAATAAGCCAACACCCCAAGCCCTAATAAAATCCTGATAATGACATCATCTAAACCATTCCCGGTGATTTCACTCTCAGCGCCGGCGGAGAACAATTTGCCGAACAAACCGGACTTTTTTTTATCCCGGTTGTCCCGGCTGGCCTGAGGAGGGCAAACAGGCCCGGACGCCGCCCCCTTAAGAAACACGAAAGAGATGCCGTAAGCAGCAGTAAATATTAATATCAATTCTATAATAGCAATAATAAGCTTAAACATAAATTTTGTGCCTGCTGTTACATGTCCATTTTTTTTATTACTTCCCTGAACTCTTCCAGGTCTTTTTCTACTTGCGGCAGCAGCGACGAAGCCTTTTCTATGTCTTCGGTCCTGGCTGCGGATTCGATCCTGGCCGCGCTTTTCTGCAGCGCCATGGCGCCCACATTGGCCGCTACACCTTTAATAGTATGGGAATACAGCTTAATTTCCCCGGCATCCGCGTTGGCCGACGCCTCTTTCAAAGAAGCGACCAACTGCGGTAATTCATCGAAACATTCCTCCAGGATTTCAACAGCGAAGGCCTCATCGCCCATAACCCGCTCTATCAGACCCTCTTTATCGAAAATCTCTTCCACATCTTTATCCCGGATGATTCTGTCCACCATTTCCTCAGGTTCCACATCAGTACCGCTCAACCACTTCTCGATCACAGCGCCCAGCTTTTTCGGGTTCACCGGTTTGGTTAGGTAGTCGTTCATACCGGCAGCGAGGCATTTTTCCCGGTCGCCTTTCATGGCATGGGCAGTCATGGCGATTATGGGAATATCTTTATTACCCTGCTGTCTTATATACTCAGTGGCTTGATAGCCGTCCATCCGCGGCATCTGGCAGTCCATTAATACAAGATCGAAGTTCCCCTCTTCCAGCACCCTGATCGCTTCCATGCCATCGGGCGCCACCTCGGCCCGGTAGCCCAACATTTTCAAAAAACCCATCGCCACCTTCTGGTTGGTCAAATTGTCTTCAACAACCAGGATGCGTACTTTTTTCTTATCGGCAGGCGTTTCAGCCGCGGGAGCCGCGGGTTTTCCCGATTCCCGGTGAACCGCTTTATGAGGCGCTATACCCGCACTTAGAACTTTTGCCAGGCAGTCGTAAAGGTTGGATTGCTTGATCGGCTTTACCAGGTAAGTGGAAAGCCCGAGACCTTCAAGGGCGGACACGTTTTCGTTCTTGTCGATATGTGTCATCATCACCAGCACTACGTCGGCAAGCAGCGGGTCTTTTTTGATTTCTTTTATCAGGGTTTCGATTTCCATGCCCGGGATTTGCATATCTATCACAGCAGCGCTGAAAGGGTTGTCTAACTTTGCCGCCGCCCGTAAATAATCTAAAACGCTGCCACCGTCCCGGGCTTCCTGGCAGCGGCAGCCCCAGGAATGTAACTGCAGCGTGATAAAACCCCGGTTAGTGGCATTTGCATCCGCCACTAAGATGCGTTTCCCCTTGACGTCTTTCATTATTTCCCGGGGCGCTTTCAGCCCCGGCTGTTTCTTAAAAACAGCGGTGAACCAGAAACTCGCCCCTGTTCCTTCTTCGCTTTCCACACCTATTTCGCCGCCCATCAATTCGGCCAACTGCTTTGAAATAGCCAGACCTAAGCCCGTGCCGCCGTACTGCCTGGTGGTAGAATTGTCGGCCTGGACAAAAGCCTTAAAGAGCATATCCTGCCGTTCTTTGGGGATGCCGATGCCTGTATCTTTTACAGAAAAATAGAGCCGTACCGACTCGTCGTCTTCGTAGTCCAGGCTCACCCGCACTGCTACCTCGCCCTTTTCGGTGAATTTGATGGCGTTATTTGCCAGGTTGATGATGATCTGGCGCAAGCGGCCCTGGTCGCCGCGGAGAAAAGGCGGCACTTCCGGATCGATCAAGCAGAGGAATTCCAGGCCTTTTGTTTGGGCGCGCAGGGCCAGGATATCGCTGGTTTCTTCTATAGTTAGCCTTAAGTCGAAATCTACTTTTTCTAATTCTAATTTCCCCGCTTCGATTTTTGAAAGGTCGAGAATATCGTTGATAAGCGCCAGGAGTGTATCGCTGCTGCCGCGGATGGTTTCGGCATATTCCCGCTGTTGGGATGTTAATTTCGTTTCCATCAGCAGGGAAGTCATGCCCAGCACCCCGTTAATCGGCGTACGGATTTCGTGGCTCATATTGGCCAGGAACTCGCTTTTGGCGACATTTGCGTATTCTGCAATTTTCCGGGCGTGTTCTAGTTCGATGCTTTTAAAATTCATTTCCCGGGCGTGGTTATCGAGTTCGCCGATATATGTTTCCAATGTTTCTTTTGCATTGCGCAGTTCTCTTTCCACTTGTTTATGTTTAGTAATGTCGCGCCAGGTGGTAATAATCGAGCTTAAGCCGCTGTCTTGTTTAAGCAGTGAGGCATTGACGCTCAGGTAGATTTTTCCATCTTTTGTATTTTTAGTGAACACCACCTCGCGGCATTCGCCTTTTAGGTGGACTTTTTTTTCTAAATCTTCCCATTGTTGGCGTGCGTCGCGGCCTAACTTTTTGATCCACAAGCTGAGGTTCGTTTTCATAACGTCCCGCCAACTGCTGTCGAAGAAGGAGCAGAAAGCCTCATTCACCAGGATAATATTTTGGTCTACGTCGGTGATGGCGATGCCGTCGGCAGAAGCGCTCAGCAGGGAGTCGAAAAAAACAACCATCTGTTGGACGGCTTCGACTTCTTGTTTAATTTTTTGTTCGCTCATCGAATTATTCTTCCCGGTTTAGGTGGTTTTCTATAAAGCAATGATAAAACAGAAAGGAAAAAAATACAAGCCCCAGAGTCTTTTTTTTTTATTTTCCCGGTAATTTGATAGTAGTTCTTCATGATGCGTGCC
>JAGLSW010000224.1 GCA_023135565.1 Candidatus Aminicenantota bacterium
TCCTGCTGAGAATAAAAAGATAGACAAGAGTCCCGGCATGTTCGACTTTTAGGCCCTGTGGCACAGGGAGCTTCTTGCTTAGGATACTTAAGCAAAAGTTTTGTTCAAAATTTTTTAAAAGTTTGGCCCCCGGCAGGGAGGCCGGAGGCAAGCCCCACATTCAGCCCTTAATCCGCACTGAGATTTCGCGAGTGGTTGTCAAAAAGTTTTTTTAGTATTATAATAGAACTATGAAAGGCTTACCCATCGGCATCCAGACCTTCAGCAAATTAATCGAAAGAAACTATCTTTACATAGATAAAACCGAATGCATATACAACCTGATTAAAGGCGGCGGATATTATTTTTTATCCCGTCCCCGGCGGTTCGGAAAATCGTTATTGGTTTCCACTTTGAAGGAGATATTTTCCGGCAGCAAAGAACTTTTTAAAGGCTTGTGGATTTATGATAAGATTGCCTGGGACGCTCACCCGGTGATCCACATCGACTTTTTAGGGTTAAGTTATGCCGCCAGGGAAGAAATGGTAGACACCCTGGACTATTTAGTAAACCGGAATGCCGAGAACCACGGGATCGAGCTTAAAGAAAAAGGCTATGACAAACGGTTCCGGGAATTGATTATCAAGCTGTCGCAGCGGAACAAAGTGGTTGCTTTAGTGGATGAATACGACAAGCCTATTATAGATTTCGTAGAAGACCGGGAAACCGCTTTACGAAACCGGGATATTTTAAAGAGTTTCTATTCCATATTAAAAGGCATGGATGAGTACTTAGAATTTGTTTTTATTACCGGGGTATCGAAATTCTCCAAAGTATCTGTTTTTTCCGACCTGAATAATCTTAACGACATCACCATGGATGAGAAATATTCCGTATTGTTGGGTTATACCCAGGAGGAACTGCTGAGATATTTCGACCGGCGGCTCGAAGGGCTGGCTGGAAAAGAGAAGAAAGAGCAGTGGTTGGAAGATATTCGCGCCTGGTACAACGGTTATTCCTGGGACGGGAAGAATTTTGTTTACAATCCTTATTCGATTTTGCACTTGTTTAAAAAGGGAAGGTTTGCCAATTATTGGTTTGAGAGCGGCTCGCCTTCTTTTTTAGTAAAATTAATCAGGAAGTATAATATCGACCTACCCGAATTGGAAGCCTACAAAGCCGGAGAAGAGGTGTTTTCTTCTTTTGATATAGACCGCATGCATGTGGTATCGCTGTTGTTCCAGACAGGGTATTTGACTGTAAAGGAAGTTGTGCCGGCCGGCAGACGGAAGCGTTTTTATATTTTGTCGTATCCCAATTTAGAGGTGAAAGAAGCGTTTTTAGTTTATTTGCTGGGTGATTTTTCGCCGAAGTTTGCCGACAGGATAAGTGTGGTGGCGGATGATTTAAGAGCCGTTCTGCAAGCTGGAGATACCGGGAAATTTTTTGAGATTGTGCGGTCTATATTTGCGCAGATACCTTATGATATATTTGTGCAGGACAGGGAAGGTTATTATCAAACTGTTATTTATCTTTTATTGAAGCTTATCGGCATCAACATACATACCGAGGTAGAGACCAATATAGGCAGGCTCGATGCTGTAATAGAGACTGAGAACATCATTTATATTTTGGAATTCAAATTAGGCACAGCCGAAGAAGCTTTAGAGCAGATAAAAGAAAAAAAGTATTACGAGAGGTATTTGGGATTTGCCGGTGAAGTGAAATTAATCGGCGTCGGTTTTGATGTAGAGCAGCGGAACATAGCCGGTTACAAAATCGAAGGCTTGCCGAAAGCTAAAAGCGGCCTCCGGCGGCCAACTTTTTGAAA
>JAGLSW010000225.1 GCA_023135565.1 Candidatus Aminicenantota bacterium
TCAAAAGCGCTCACCCGCTGCCCCTACGGCGAAGCCGCTTATAGGCTGGGGACGCCGTCCCCTCGCCGGAGGCAGAATAAAAAAAGGAGAAAAAAAAATGAGTAAGATAAAAAGAATCGGCATATTGACCGGCGGAGGCGACTGTCCCGGGTTGAATGCGGTAATCCGGGCGGTAGTGCGCACAGCCGCGTTACAGTACGGCATCGAAGTGTACGGTATTTTAGACGGTTACTACGGCCTGATTAACAATAAGATAAAAAAACTCGAAATCAACGACGTAGCCGGGATTTTGCCTCGCGGCGGCACCATTTTGGGCACATCTAACCGGGACAACCCTTTCAAGTATGCAGAGCCGAACTCCAACGGAAAAAAAGAGTACAAAGATGTTAGTCACCGGGTGATCGAAACCATAGAAAACAACCGATTGGATGTATTGATAACTGTCGGCGGCGACGGCACCAATGCTATTGCCAACCGGTTATTCGAAACGCACAACATACCGGTGATCGGCGTGCCCAAAACCATAGACAACGACTTAAACGGCACGGACGTGACGTTCGGTTTCGACACCGCTTTAACTGTAGCCACTTCGTCGGTAGACAAAATACATTCCACCGCCGAATCCCATCATCGCATTATGGTGATAGAAGTGATGGGCAGGTATGCCGGTTGGATCGCTTTGGGGGCCGGGATGGGCGGAGGCGGCGATGTGATCCTGATCCCGGAGATACCTTTTCGTTTAGAAAAAATAAAGGAAAAAATAGATGAAAGAACGAAGCGGGGCAAACGGTTTTCTTTAATAGTGGCGGCGGAAGGGGCCAAACCCGAAGGCGGCGAAATGGTTTACGCCCGGAAAGTGGACGACCCTAACGATCCCATCCGGTTGGGAGGCATATCGCAGTATGTAGGAAATCGTATAGAAGATATGACCGGCATCGAGACGCGCTATACTATCCTGGGTCATGTACAGCGGGGCGGCAGTCCTACGGCTTTCGACAGGATACTGGCTACCCGTTTCGGTTATCATGCGGTAGAAGCGGCCTGCGAAAAGAAATTCGGTTATTTAGTAGGACTGCGCGGCCAGGATATAAAGTTAACCCCCATCGAGGAAGCGGTGGCTGTGCCCAGGCGCGTCGCCCCCGACTGCGACCTGATCAAAACCGCCATGGCAGTAGGTACGAATTTCGGTTTTTAGTACCAATTGCAGCATCCAGCTTCCAGCCTCAGGCATTCGGCAAAGGGGCGCTCGCGAACTCTAAGCGCCTGTTTTCGGCCATCAGCCGCCTCCGGTAAAAGCGCTAATTCGGCTTAGTTCGCTGTGTTTTTAAATAGAAAACTCCCTGTATCTGTGCGTTTTTGTTATGCTCTCTCTTTTCCCTAAAGAGATTGATCTAAAACAACGAGCCCTATGCTGCTGCAGTCTCCTGTTTAGCTAAGTGGCGTCTACTTCGCGTGCGGATTGCAGCCGCTGTCCACACTGCTGTTGACATTGCATTCAATTCTTGGGATATCGGGTTCGCACATGTCGGCTGCCGGGCAATCTCCCGCATAAATCTTTTGTTCTTCTTTTACTGTTAGCTTTTCAAATACTATTCTTTTCAATTTATCCTCCTGGAATATTTTTTAGTAATTTTAATAGGAATATTCAAAGCAAGATAAATGCCAAACGATAATCATTAACGAAGCCCCGGTTATAGAAAGGACTTTGCTCTTTTTAAGAATCCTCGATTAAATTTAGTGTAACGTTTTGTTACAAAAATATAATGAATATTTATGATTTTCCTGATATTCTCCCGGTATATTGGGCATTCCGGCTACCACGGCAAAGTGTAATAAAACGTTACACTAAAAAACCGCGAAAAAAGCCAAAAACAGCTTTATAACCCGTACCCAGGCCCATCTATAGACATTCCGCTTGCTGTAACATTTTGTTACACTAAGCCTTTACCATTTTTCTCGAAATCTCTTTACTGCATCATATAAAAAATTCAAATGTATAAATATGATGGAATATTATTTATCCTCCTACAGTTTCCTGTCATAAGCAGGAAGCGAGTATTTCTTCGGATTGCAGCCGCTGTCCACACTGCTGTTGACATTGCATTGCGCACTCGGAATATCGGGGTGACCGCACAATTCGGCATAAGGAAAAACGCCGGCCACGACCTCGTTGACCTCTTTTATGGTCAGTTTCTCAAATACTATCTTAGCCATTTTTACCTCCTCGGCATAATTTAAGTAACCCAAAATATCTTTAGCAATAAAGGTGCCAAAACAGGCATCCCGTGAAAAGGCTGTTGTATAAGGGTTCTAAGCCTTTTCACTTTTAAGCCGGTCGATTTAACTGTCACATTTTGTTACAGTCGGGAAGCACCCGGGAGGCAGCCGGGATGGGGAATTCCTTTATTATAAGGGCTTTCCAGGCCCTTCGGTTAGGTGTAACAAAACGTTACACATAAAAAAGAGACAAAACACACATTCCCGCGTAAATGCGCTTATAACAGCCTTTTTCGGCACATTGGGTAGGTGTAACATTTTATTACAATAGGGTCAATTTTTTTGCCGGTTTTACTTGCATAATAGTTATTTTTGTAATATATTCAGTATATGAAAAAAAAGTTTCCCCGGTTCGCTGCCGCCCTGTTTTTCGCCTGCTCTCTCTTCACCGGGCTGATCTCTGCCCAATCCCTGCCTTTAAAGCACTATACGATCAAAGATGGACTGGCATCAGCTTCGGTAAAAACGATATTCCAGGATTCTAAGGGATTTCTCTGGGTCGGCACCGAGCACGGTTTGAGCCGCTTTGACGGCAGCGAGTTTGAGAGTTTTTATATTAAAGACGGACTACCAGGTGATAATATCACTGATATTTGGGAAGACAAAGAAGGCAATACCTGGATAGGAACACCCAACAGCGGTCTGGCACGATTTTCGCAAGGCCGGTTTAAAAACTTCACCGAAAATGATGGGCTGGCAAACAATTGCATCTTTTCGATAGCAGGTGATGGAGAAGGCAGCCTATGGATAGGAACACAAGCGGGAGTTAGCAAGTTCGATGGTAAGAATTTTATTTCTTATAAGAAAAAAGATGGCCTGGTGGATAATTTCATCACAGATATAATTTGCGATAAGGATGGCAGCCTATGGTTCGCATCGGAAAAAGGGATTAGTTGTTATACCAACGGCCGTTTTATCAACTATACGAAAGAGAAAGGTTTGATAGACGACAGGGTGCAGGCATTAATGATAGATCATAAAGGAAATCTCTGGGTGGGCACACAGGGTGGCATAAGCTGTTTGCAAAACGGCAAGTTCACCTCTTATACCACTAAAGATGGGCTGGCCGGTAATTTTGTGAACGCCATCATCGAAGACAGGAACAAAAATACCTGGATCGCCACCAACAATGGGCTCAGCTACTTTTCAGCAGGTAAATTTACCAACTTCGACAGCAAACACGGCTTACTGGACGACAAAGTTTATACTATTTTCGAAGACCGGGAGGGCAATACCTGGATCGGCACCGGCATGGGTCTGAGCAAGCTGCACTCGTTGAGATTCGTAAATTTTTCTGTTAATGACGGCCTGCCTAACAATTTAACCTGGGCTATCTGTGAAGAGAGACCGGGGAAATACTGGATCGGCACCGATAATGGTTTAAGCCTTTTTTCCGCCGGGAAATTCTTCAATTTCACAACAAATAATGGCCCGGCAGGCAATAGTATTTATACATTATTAAAAGATAGACCGGGAAATATCTGGAGCGGCACCAACAGCGGCCTCAGTGTCTACTCCGGGGGAAAATTTATTAGCTATTCAGTAAAAAACGGCCTGCTCCACGACACCATTCTTTCTTTAACCGAGGACAGGCAGGGAGTGATCTGGATCGGCACACTTAAAGGACTCTGCTGTTTCAAAAATGGAAAAATAACTCCTCCCCCTTTCGCTCAAGAGGAACTCCCTATCCCGGCCCTGTTTGTAGATAGCACGGACGCTTTGTGGTTTTCAAACAACAAGGGCCTCTTCAAATATGCGGAGAATAAGCTGACCCATTACACAGTCAAAGACGGTTTGATTCATGATTTTATCAAAGCGCTTTTCGAAGACAGCCGGGGCCGGCTCTGGATCGGCACTGTCCAGGGATCGAGCTGTTTCAGTGCCGGAAAATTCACCAACTATACCACTGCCGACGGTCTTTCGGACAATGTGTGCTACTTTGTGCTGGAAGACGACAGTCAAAATATCTGGATCGGCACAGGAAAAGGAGTCAACCGCTTCGACGGCGTCTCTTTTAAAACCTATACCTCCAGGGACGGCCTGGCCTCCGACGAAATGGGCCAGAAAGCCTGCTTAAAAGACAGCCGGGGCAATCTCTGGTTCGGCACCGTAAACGGCATAAGCCGGTTCAACCCAAAACTCGATAGGATTAACACCGTGCCCCCGCCTGTATATATCACCGGCTATAATGTGTTCGGCAAAGAGCAGCCCCTCAGCGATTACTTCGTCTTGAGGCACAACCAGAATTACTTAGGTTTTAATTTTACCGGCATCTCTTTTACTTCGCCCGAAGACGTCACCTACAAATACCGCTTAGAAGGCATAAACCGGGATTGGATCGAAACCGGAAACACCGGTGTATCTTATGCTTACCTGCCGCCGGGTGAACACACTTTCAAAGTAACGGCCATAAATAACGACGGCGTCGAAAGCACAAAACCGGCGGAAATCAAGTTCAGGATACTGCCCCCTTTCTGGGAAACCTGGTGGTTCCGCGGCCTTGTGCTGCTGGCCCTAATCTCGATAACACTACTGGTGGTGCGCTGGCGCATCCGCAGGGTAAGAGAGAAAATGGCCAACGAAGCGCGAAACAAACAATTAGTTATGGCACAGAAAATGGAATTAGTAGGCATCCTGGCCGGGGGCGCGGTGCACGATCTAAAAAATCTTTTAGCCATCATTATCGGCTATTCGAAAATCGCGGTGCGCAGCGTAGACCACGAAGACGCCAAAAGCAGGCCGATCGAAAAGATCAAAAGCACTGCTGTGACTGCTGTTTCGGTGGTGAAACAAATCCTCGCTTTTACCCGGCAGAAATATGACGAAAACCTGGCCGCCAACCTACCCGGTTTGTTAGACGAAATCCTGGAGATTCTCAAAATCACCACGCCGCCGGAAGTAAAAATCTTATGGCAGCGGCCGCAAGAAGAGATACGCCTTTTTATCAATCCCACCAGGTTCCAGCAGGTGGTGATGAACCTGTGCCTCAACGCGGTACAGGCCATGGAAGAAGGAGGGGAACTGCAAATATCTTTAAGCAAAGACCCGGGCCGGCGGATTTTCCTCGAAATCGCCGACAGCGGCTGCGGTATGGAAGCGGAGGTAGCGGATAAAATTTTCGACCCCTTGTTCACTACCAAAGAACCGGGCAAAGGCACGGGTTTAGGGCTTTTCGTAGTTAAACAGATCGTAGACGAATGCAAAGGAAAAATCGAAGTAAAAAGCAAACCCGGTGATGGTACGACCTTTAAGATTTCTTTCCCGCCTCAAGAATAATTGCCGCCGGGCTTTATGGATTTTTTTTATTTTCTGCGAAACAGGGCAGCGGTGTGAAATTTTGCCTCCGGCGGCCAAAACCCTTTTGAAAAAGGGTTCTGAACTCCCAAAACTTTTGCTGAGCGATACACTTATCTACTCAATAAACGGCCATCGTTGGCTCCTGCCGCGAAGCGGCTTATAGGCTGGGGACGCAGTCCCCTTCTGGACTCCCAAAACTTTTGCTGAACGATACGCTCCGTCAAGAATTTTGTACGCTTTTGCATGGTTGCCGCCGGTTTCAGTTACTGGCCTTGTTTTCCACTGATCTCATGGATGTCCAACCGCAGCACCGCCATATTTCTTTTTTCATAGACGCGATCGTCTTTTAAGAGTCGAGTTCTGATTTCTTCCGGGTTCTCTTCTAAATGGCTTAGCAGGATTTCCATGCCCTCTTTTTTTTCCTCCAACTCCTCTACCACATGCAGCATACCCCAGAACACAACCGAGCGGTAAGCATGGTCGCACTCCCCCATTTTATAGCCCAGGTCTTCGATTATAGTGCCGCACACATTGGGATTCCGATGAATGAAATCCATTTTCAAACCCTTTTGCGATGTGTGAAAATAGAGGGCGTTTTTTCCTTTATCGAAACCGTAATTCATGGTCAGGATATAGGGTTCATTGTGGCGGCACAAAGAGAGGGTCGCAAATTTCCCGCGGCTGATAATCTCTTTTAATTCTTGTTGACCGGTTATTTCGTTCTCTTTTTTGTTCATATGGTATCTAACCATTTTAACCTCCGGGAATACCATTATACCAGGATCAAGGTTATAAAACAAAACCCGCGGCGCGGGGATGAAAAAGTTTGATCAAAACTTTTATTAAGCGAAAGATCACATGTTATCCACAGTCCGGCGGAAAGCGCGAATATGCTCGGGCGTGGTGCCGCAGCAGCCGCCCACAACCTGCACCCCCGCGTCTATCAATTCAAACGCCTGCCCGGCCATAAATTCCGGGTTTTCGGGGTAAACCGGTTTATCATCCTGCAATTCCGGTAGCCCGGCATTAGCCTGGATAATTAGCGGCAGTTTGCTGTATTTTTTGTATTCCCGGGCAATCAGTACCATATTCTCGATACCGTTGCCGCAGTTGGAACCCACCAGGTTTGCCCCAAACTCCGCCAGCTCCCTGGCCGCTTTCTCTACGTTAACACCCATTATTGTAAAAAATCCCCGGGGCGAAGGATTATAGGTCATGGTAGACATCACGGGGATGGTTTTGGAAATGTCCCTGGCTGCCTTGAGAGCTAATACCGCTTCCTTTATATCGGTCATGGTTTCGATACACAAAATATCCACTCCCTCTTCAACCAGCACTTTTATCTGCCGGTAGAAATTATCGAACATCTGTACTTCACTTACCGGGCCTAAAGGTTTTAACATTTTACCGGAAGGTCCTACGGAAGCAGAGATATAAGCCTTGTTACCGGTTACTTTCCTCACTGCCTGTACAGCAGCCCGGTTGATCTCTTCGGTTTTATCTTCCATTTTATAGTCCGCAAGCTTCAAAGGCGAACCGCCGAAAGTATTGGTCTGGATGAGGTCTGCCCCGGCGTCGAAATACATTTTCGCCACCTGTTCTAAAACTTCCGGTTTGGAAAGGTTGACGACTTCAGGACTGGTGCCTTTAATCAGGTCACCGGCCATGTCCATCAAAAAAGAACCCATGGCGCCGTCACCTACCAGCACATCGCCGTTTTTAATTCGTTCTAAAAATGTTTTCATTTTATCCTCCTGCAATAAGCTCTTCTACACATTGGACGGCATTGGCGCCGTCATAACCGTAAGCGTCGGCTCCGATCTCCGCGGCATAATCCTTAGAAACCGGCGCTCCGCCCACCATGGTCTTTATTTTGCCGCCGGGGTTATCCTCTTTAAGCAGTTCCACCACCTTTCTCATCATGGGCATGGTGGTGGTCAGCAGCGCCGACATGCCGATAACCCGGGCGTCCTCTTTTTTCGCGGTGTCGATAAAAAGCTGAGGCTTTGCGTCATGGCCGATATCGATCACCTCATAGCCTGCTCCTTTGAGCATGATACCGACTAAGTTCTTGCCGATGTCGTGGAGATCCCCTGCTACGGTTCCTAATACGACTTTACCTTTTGCGGGAATGCCTTCCCGGATCAACAAAGGTTTTAATTTCGTCATACCGGCATGCATGGCTTTGGCTGCCAGCAGCACTTCGGGCAGGAACACTTCGTGTTTCTTGAATTTTGCCCCCATGATTTCCATGCCGGCTATCAAGCCTTCATCGAGTATGGTTTTGGCTGCTATTTCTTGTGCTATAGCTCGATCTGTAAGTTCCGCTACCTTATCTTCGTCACCCTGGTTCAGGTAATCGGAAATTTGCTCGAATATATTCATTTCTTATTCTCCTTGCCTCCGGCGGCCAGAGGGCGCTTTTTGAAAATACTGCCCCCTGGACCCCCGCAAAAACTTTTGTTGAGTCCCATAGTGACACTCTTTTCCAGTTTTTCATTGATGGTATAGCTCGTCTCATCATTCATCACTCATAATTCGTTTCTCATCACTCATTTTTTAATCATTTCCATGGCTTTGCGTACGCCTTCTCCGGCATCCTCCGCATAAGCATCGGCCCCGATACGACCGGCCCAACGCTGCGTCACCGGCGCGCCGCCTACCATGGTTTTATACTTGTCTTTCAAACCTGCTTTTTTTAGCTCTTGTTCCAATTCTTTCTGCACCACCATGGTAGTAGTCAACAGGGCGCTGCTGCCGATGATGTGGGCGCCGAAAGCCTCAGCCTCTTCGATGAACCGCTTTGCCGGGACATCCCGGCCTAAGTCTTTCACTTCGAAGCCGTTGGCTTTAAACAAAGCGGCGACGATGGTCTTGCCGATATCATGCAGGTCGCCTTCTACGGTTCCTAAAAGCACTCTGCCCCGGGCCTCCCTTTTCCCGGCTGGAAAAGTTGCGTTAATTATGTCGGTTACTTTCTGCATGGCTGTGGCCGACATCATCAGTTCCGGGAGAAATAACCTCCCTTCACCGAAAAGATCGCCTACTTTGTTGATGCCCGCGACAAAACCTTTAGTCAAAAGTTCCATGCCGTTTATACCCTGGGATAAGCCCTGCTCGGCAATCTGCGCTGCTCTATCGGCGTCGCCTTGCTCGATGGCTTCCGCTGCTGCTGCAAATATTTTTTCACTCATGTTTTTTTATTTAACCTCCAGATTTGCCTTCGGCGAGTCAGAACCTTTTTGAAAAAAGGTTCCGACACCTCCAAAAACTTTTGTTGAGCGATACGCTTTTCTACTCTGAAAAACGCTCCTCATAGGCTGGGTGCGCCGCACCCCTGCTGCCGCAAATATTTGTTCACTCATGTTTTTTTCTCATCACAGCTTAACCTGTGACAAGAATAAATCTACCGAATTGATATGAATGTCCAAAAGTTCGGCAATCTTTATCTTTGCACGCATGCCCTTGGGACTGCCCGCCACGGAAGTCACAACACCGATCCCCAGGTCCTCCCTGGTTTGACGCATCACTTCCTCATTAGTCAGGTCGAAAACTTCGATTCCCAATTTCTGCGCTACATACTTTTTGGCCTCATTAATCTTCATTTTGCGGGTCATCTGCATCCAACCTACCAGGTCTCCGGCGGTTCGCAGACCCCCCATTCCTGAAGACATTATATGTGCCAGGTGCATCCCGAAGGGGTCGCCTACGCCTATCTACAGGCCGTCCGCTTTCCCGATCTGCACTAAGGATTTCGACACCCTGGACACACTGTCTACGGGCGGCTGCTCCATCATCGGCACTCCGCCGACGCCCATGCCTACATTCACATGCACGGGAATATCCGCCGCTTCCACCGCGGCCTTGCAAAAAGTAACCGCCCGGGCCAGGTTCCAGGCCGTAGATTCGCTGGTATTAGTGTTCACCGCCATGCCGTAAATACAAGCTCCGGCTGCTTCCACTACTTTGACCTGCTCATGGGGATACATCCCGGCCAAACGCCGGCCGTCAAAAGTTACTTCCCCATGCATGCCGATGACAAATTCACCGGAACTGCCCATAATAATAGGCATTTGCGGCACTTCTTGCCGCAGCTCCCGCAGCGCCAGCAGCGCGGCCAGGAAATCGGCGTCACCGGCTGAACCGCAGGTGTCGAAATTAAGCCCTTCACACCCTACCCCGGCTAATTTCTTGCCGACAAAAACTAAATCTTTTTTCAGGTGCTCGCAGGCTTCTTCCTGGGCAGCCCTGGCTTCTTTGATTTTGCCCGCCGGCAGGAGCTCCGCCGGGTTGGGACAGGGGCCGTCCGGCCGGTAATAGAGTCCCAAGTTGGGCTGAGCGCCGTAGAAGAAAGGAGCAGTGGTCATCATGGAGATATTGTAATACTCGTTCATTTCGTAATTGATGATGGGTTTTACGGGTTTATAACTGTAATCGCTGTGGCCCATGGAAGTAGTGTCCGCGCCGCAGGCCCGCTCATATGTTAGGATAGCCTGCATGCGGCTCATAGGCACGCCCACGCCGCCCCCGTCCTGGCCGGAGTAAAAACTCATACTGCAGCCGTCGTCGGTGACGATCACCTCTTCGCCGGGAGATACGCCCACTACCCTGGAGGGGTCGGCCATAATTTCGAAAAGCTGCTCCTGTTCCGGCGCGGTCATTTCGGGAATCCGGCCCCGGCGGGCTGCATCCTGCGTTCCGGCGCGGATGTCTTCTTTGATTTCATCGGCAGACAGCGTGACTCGTTCGCCGTCTCCCATCCTGATCAGGATTTTATCTTTCATAACGTTCTCCTTTTTTTTTGCCTTCGGCGACCAAAAACCTTTTTGAAAAAAGGTTTCTGGACTTCCAAAAACTTCTATTTAGCTCAACGTTCAAGCAAATTTCCAAACGTTTGGCAAAGGGCACAAACGTTTGCTTAACAAAAGTTTTTGCGGGGTCAAGGGGCAGTTTTTTCAAAAAGCGCCCCTTGTCGCCGAAGGCAAACTTATTAGAGTTTTATTTCTTTGATTTCCCAACTGCTGCATCCGCCTCCCGGACGATGGCGCGAATCTGCGCCCGCACATCTTCAGGCAGCGGCGTAGGCTTATGGGTTTTCAGGATGTATCGTACTTTTTGCATCGCTTTTTCCTGGATGGGAACCGAACCCGCAGCCACCCACTCCTCACGCATGGTGCGGTCGATCAATTCCGCCCGAGATTGAGACCTCATACCGGCAACCGTATGTTTGTGAGTCAGGAAATTACCGAACGGCCCGATCTCCTTGATAACGTCTTTAGCCAGGGTTTCGTCGTTCACGGCAAAACCGTTCACCACATGCTTAATCATACGGACAAATTCACAATCCAATACTAATTGGCCATAATCGAAAACAATACCACTCTCGAGCATCCCCAGACCGTATATCATATTGGCGCCTGCCAATGCGGGTATCAATCCGGTGAGAGTTTTTTCATGACCAACCTGGGCATCGGTGACTTTACAGTCCCCCTACGTGCCGCCTACATAGCTGGGCACTTTGTAGTGCCTTGCCATCCGGGCTACCGCGCCACTGAGCAGCGCCGCTTCCGGGGTGCCGATAGAGGCTGTGCCCAACCGCAAATCCATGGCCGTGGTAGAACTGCCGTAAATCACCGGCGCGCCCCTGCCTGCCAATTGATGCAAAGTTATACCGCCCAAAAGTTCCGCGTTATGGGTCACCAGCGTTCCGGCCAGGGTAACGGGCGAAGTGCCCCCGGCCATAGCCATGGAAAGAATATTACAGGCCATGCGCGAACGCGCCGATTCGATTATGATTTCACAGCAGTCACCGATCAACTTCAGCGGGCTTACCGGGCAGGTGGCAAAAGAAACGATGGGACGTTCTCTTAATTTATCTTCGCCGCCTACTATGGCGGCAGCCATCCGGATTATTTTCTTTAACAGCTTGCCGTTTCCCGGCCCGAAAGCGCAGTGTTTGGTGGTGTTGGACAGGAACGCCTCGGCGTTATGCAGCGGTACGGTCTCCTGGTTCACATCGTGGGCGCCCAGGGCTTTCTCGCAAAAATCGACCTCATCTAAATAGTCGATTACCCGGGCCGCATCTTCTAAATCCGATTTCAGCGGGGAGCGGCGTTCGCCTGTATGCGGGTCAACCACGATCACACCTTCGCTGAAATTGGTGAAATGCACCCGTGTGCTTTCCAGCACTAAGTCGTGTTTGGGATCGCGTCCGGCCAGCACTATTTTTGCCGGAGCGGAACGAATCGCGTCTTCGACCATATAGGCCGGGATTTTGACGATTTTTTTATCCCGGTCAACTAAAGCGCCGCCTGCTTCGAAAAGGTCGAAAGCCTCGTCTAATTCTACGAAAATGCCCGAATATTCGAGTATTTCTAAGGTAGCAAGATGAATCTCTTCGACTTCGTCGTCGCTGAGGATATTCAAGCTTAAGCCCGCGGTCAGGTTTCGCCCGGCAAAAACGTTATGTTTCATCGAAAGCCTCTCTAAAAAGGATATTCACTATTTCACCTCCTTTTATTTGTTTTTATTAACATCCTGTATAATTTGAGAAAAAAGCGTTTGCCGCAACGCGGGATTCGGCGCACTCACCCTCTAAATTATCAAAAGTTTTGGGAGGAATTTGCTGCAAAATAAGGTAGCAAATTAGGGTGAACGCACTGCGTTCTTCCTTTGGAGCCATCCTTTTTTCAAAAAGGTCTGACTCGCCGAAGGCAACTTTTGCTGCGGCCGACGACAGGAAATCATAGACCGGTAAAACGGTTCACATAAGCAACCAGCATTACCCGGTTATTGCAGCGGGCGGGCAGAGGTTTCGTAAAATTTATTATCATAATATAGGGATATTATAAGAAAAGCAGAAATATGTCAAGTTATTTTTTCTCAAGGATTCTAATTTTAACCATGAATTTACACAAAGCGGGTGGCTTAGGCAGCAAAAAATAGGGGTCGGACAGGCTAAAAGGAAAGGGCCTCCGGCGGTACATGGCCTACCTCCGCCAGTACATGATTAATGACCCGCATTAAATGGTCAATGCACAGCGGGTCATGATGACTGCCCCCCGTTAATTGGTCGCTGCATACCGGCACATGATGCCTGATGCCTTTTTTTTTCTTATCTTTTTTTTCATTTTTTTTCTTGACAACCTTTTTTATATATGTTAAGGTTAGATTTCAAGTTTGTATTTTGCCGCCAATAGGAAAACTTCGATAGTGGGGAAGACGTTGGGTGTAATTATCTAAGATTATTGGCAGAAAGTGCACAGCAGACACTTAAAGACGGTAGCTTACCCTTAAGTTAGGCAAGCGGAACCCAAAAAAATTGCCTGTAAATTTTCAAATGAGAAAGTAGGCAATAAGGATAGTCCATCATGATGCGAGCCTCACTCGGAAACGATGAAATTAAATCATTCTTTGCCTCCGGCGGCCCCACGCGCGTGGGGTGGCGTTAAGCCGCTTCGCGGCAGGTCCCTGCCGGG
>JAGLSW010000226.1 GCA_023135565.1 Candidatus Aminicenantota bacterium
GAAACCTTTTTTCAAAAAGGTTTTTGGCCGCCGGAGGCATTTGTAGTGTTTGCGGATTTTTTTTTTAGTGCTATAATCAAGACTTACGGGAATCCCGTTAGGAGGTTAGGAAGATGTCCGAAAGTTATGGAAACAAAATTTACCGCCGGCAAAAAAAAACCCCTCCTTATCTTGTTATTGGAGCGGCTGTTGTAATTGCTTTGGCTGTTTTGGTTTGGTTCTTTCTTTTAGACCGGGGCGGCGGGGGACAGGAAGCCGGGGCCGTAAAGCCACAGGCTGCCGTCAAAAAAATTCAACCGCCGGGAGCCGCGCAAACCGGTAAACCTGTTCAAACCACAAAAACCGAACCTATCCCGGCAGGGGAAAACCGGGAAAAAACAGCGCCCGGCGCCGCCGTCGAAGCGGGGAAGAAAAACAGTTCCGGCCCGGTTCACGGGACGAACGATTACCGGCAGAAGACAACACCGCTGCAGCCTGCCGCAAAACCCGCTGCCGGAAGCTCTCCGGGCGGTTCTTCCATATACCGGTACGGCACCACCGCGCGCCGTCTTTTTACAGCCGCCGGGAAACACTTCCTGGAACGAAATTATAAAAAAGCCTTAGAATTGTATAAAAAAGTCTCTTTAGATGATAAGCTCGCCGTGGTTTATGCCGGTCTCTGCTGTTACCGGTTAGAGGATTACGACAATGCCCTGTTTTATTTCAAGATTGCATTAGGGTACAACAGTCTCGATTTTATGGCCATGAAATATATCACTCTCACTTATTATAAATTAGACGACCTGAAAAACACCCGGAAATACGCCGAACTAACCTTAGACGCCATGAAAGACAGAGAAATCCAAACACTGGTCAGCCAGCTTAAAGAAGAGCAAAAAATAAACACAAAATATAAAGTCACCACTTCGGAAGTATTCAAAGTTTTCTTTAGCAAAGAAGAACACAGCGACATCGAAAGAGACATACTCGGTATTCTAAAGGAAGCCTACCGCGTCATCGGCAGGCAAATCGATTTCTATCCTACGGGGCCCATATCGATTTATCTTTACAACGAGAAAGATTTTTTCGACGTCACCCGGGCGCCGGGTTGGGCAGGGGGGCTCTATGACGGCAAAATACGCATCCCCATCCACGGCATCCAGGGAGTGAGCAGGGAAACATTAAAACGCATCCTTTTTCATGAATATACCCACGCTCTTGTTCACGCCATCACGCCCGAATGCCCCCTGTGGATCAACGAAGGTCTGGCGGAATATTTTTCCACCGAAGACAGGCGAACAATCGGGCAAATCCTACCTTTAGAATCCATCGAATATAGGTTCCCTTCAGACACGCGCGGGGTGCTGGTGGCCTACATCGAAAGTTTCTCCGCCGTTACCTACTTAATAGAAAGATTCAGGCTTTACCGCATCAAGGAGCTGCTGCAAGCTTTCGCTAAGGGTGAAAAGATCGACGAGGCTTTTGATTCGGCCTCTTTACCCGCATACGAGAAATTCAAAAGAACCTGGGGTAAAGATTAAAATTACAAATCAGGGATTGCTGCCGGCGGGCTGCCTGAACTTGAGGCGGGAGATCAAAAAAGAACCGCTTAGGATAACTACCCCACCCAAAACCTGCAAACTATTCAATACTTCCCCCAGCAGCAGGTTGCCTAATAGGGCGGTCAACACCGGCACTAATAGGGCAAAAACCGCGGCATTGGAAGCTCCTTCCGCTTGCAGGGCCATATAAAAAAAGATAATACCGCCGCTGAATGTTAAGCCGTTAGCCAGCACTAAGAGCAGCACGGGGAAATTAGGAATAGTGCCGAATCCCGCGGGTGCAAAAATAAGAACCATCATACCTAAAAAAAGCGTTCCTATCAAAGAACGGCCAAAGGAAACCTCCAGCACCGATAAGGTATTTAGAACTTTTTTGCCGTACACCTGCATGAAACCGATCAGGAAAGCCAGCGCTAATATAATCAAATCGCCTAAGCGGGGCAGCAGGTATTCACCGCCGGTGGTTACTAAATAGACGCCCCCGGTCATGGCCGCCACGATAAAATAAAATCGCTTCCTCGCTTTCTCTTTGAGCAAAAGAAAGGCAAAAAAAACAGCCGTCATGGAAGAGAGCGACATGATAAAAGCGGCGTTAGTAGCCGTGGTCATGGAAAGGCCCCACAGTTTCATAAGAATGCCGAAACCGGAAAAACAGACCCCTAAAACGATAAAATGGCGGATGTTTTTTTTGATGACCGAAACCGGGCGGTATTTCCTGAAAATCAGCAGCAGGGTAATCACCACGAAACCCGAAGCGATGCGCAGGAAACCGAAAACAAAGCGGTCTACGCCGTGGTTGAGCACTATTTTTTGCAGGATATGTCCTAAGGCCAGGGCGAGGGCAAAGATGAGCAGGTAAATAATGCTTCGGGTTTTCATAATTAAGAGAGGGAATCCAATTTGTAAAATTCCTGTAAACTATTGATAGAATGATTATAACATGAAATGTACGGAGCGGCAACCCTAAACCATTTGGATATAAGATTTGATCTTTTGCTTTCTCCTGGAGTTAATGTGTTTGAAAAAGAAAAACATAAAGACAAAATAAGCAATCAACCGTATACTCAACATATTCTCATAAGCATTCTCAAAGTGAAGGGTTTTATGCTTCAAGTGCCAGTGCTTAACCATATCCATGAAAAGTTTTGCGTCAATGTTCCAGCGGTGCTTTCCTATACTATAAACAACATCGCCGACACGTTATGAATAGTGGATGATTTTGGAGGTGATTACTGCTTGGCTTGCGAAATTAATGGATTCTCCAGGGTTGTGGGCTGCGCTTTAAATATCTCTTCTACAGGAAGACCCTGTTGGCGGAGCTTAATAAAATGAACCGCTCTTTCGATCTCCCGGGCATATTCGGGCGGGAACTCCAGCTTTTCCGGGGGAATGGCCAAAAAAGTACCTTTTGCCAGGGCATAGACTTTGTTGTTACTGTCTACTATTTCGGCTTCGGCAAAAATTCTCCTCCCTTTAATTAAATCTATCCCGGAAGTAGATATGTACTCTTTATTTACCGGTATTTTTGCTTTGTAGCGGACTTCGATCTTCACAGTCATTACTAAGTGGCCGTTCAGCCAGCAGCAAGAACCCATGGATTCATCTAAGATGGTTGAAATCAGACCGCCGTGACAATATCCCGGCGGCCCCATGGCCTTCTTGCCGGGGTAAAACCACATGATAAAAGAGTTGTCCTTTTCATTGAAGAATTGTTCGATCTTCAGGCAGTCTAAACTCAGGCCCGTTAAAAAAAAAGAGCGGTGCGGCAGTCGAACCACATCCGGCAAATTAAATTTTTCTGTCAACTTCATAGGAAATCTTATCACAATTCGCCCTTTTTTTCAAAAAGCGGACGGTTCAGCTTCCCGGAAATTATCCTTTTATATCGGTTTTTTTGAAAAAGAACCCCTTCTATCCATTGTTTTGACCGTGTAAAATGCTGAAATCCCCTATATTGCTGGAAAAAAAATAAAAAAAAATAGAATACCGGAAACCCTTTTATATTCAGCGTTTCGGGGTTGCCGGGGGCTGAAATCCCCTATATTACTGAAAAAAAATCGGCAAAAAACTTGACATTTTATTTTTGCTGTGATAGAAAGATACCGGTATGAAAATAAATAGTTTTGGAGAGACAGATGCCGCTTAGCTTTATGAAAACGAAAAAGATCGTCGGCCTTGACATTGGCTCCTTTGGTCTAAAACTAATCGAATTAAAACCGGTTAAAAAAGGTAAAGAAACTCGCTACGAATTGATTGCCATGGGTTATGAACCGGTCCCCTATCAATCCATCGTTGAGGGAAGTATTATGGATTCCACTGCTGTTGCGGACGCAATACAACATGTTTTTTTAGAAAGCAAAACAAAGAGCAGCAGTATTTCTTTTGGAGTTTCGGGAAGTTCCGTTATCGTCAAGAGAATCGATGTCCAGCGCTTAAACCCCAATGAAATGCATGAGCATATATTGTGGGAAGCACGGCCGCATATCCCCTTTACACCGGAAGAGGTGAATATCGATTATGAAATGATCGAAACCACGGATACCCCTCCCGATAAGGTAGGAGTGATATTGGCCGCCGTTAAAAAAGAAAAATTAAATGACTATTTGAATATTCTTACGATCTCTAATAAAAGCGCCCAGATCGTGGACCTCGATTCTTTTGCCATTTTGAATAGTGTCATGACAAATTATGAGACGTATCGTGAACGCACCATCGTGATCATAAACATCGGCGCATCGATTACCAGTGTGGTGATTGCCAGGGGCGGATATCCTGTATTTGTTAGAGATATCGCTTTCGGAGGCAACCAGTTTACCGACCACATCCAGAAAGAATTGAATCTAAAATACGAAAAGGCCGAATCGGCAAAAAAAGGCAGACAGGTGGAAGGGGTTTCACCTGCCGCCGTGAAACCGGTGATTGATTTGATATTCAATGACCTTAGAACAGAAATAAAAAAAACCTTCGAGTTTTACCGGTCTAATACCAGCGAAGGGCGGATCGATAATATCCTGCTCAGCGGAGGTACGGCAAACCTGGAATCAGTCAGCGACTATTTTGCCCAGGACTTCGATATTCCTATCGAGATAGTGAATCCTTTTAACGAGATAGAAATAAATCCCAAAAAATTCGACCTGGATTTTATTAAAGACATGGCCCCGGTTTTTAATGTAGCTGTGGGTCTGGCTTTAAGAGCTGTAGGAGATTCGAAATGATTAAAGTTAACTTACTAAGCCCGGAGAAAAAAGACCTCGGTGGTGGCGGACAGGCCATTTCCATGGTGGAAGAAACGAAGGAAAGTAAGGTTCATGTTGGAGCCGCGGTAGGTGCTCTGGTGCTTACAGCCGTTGTCATCGGGTATTTATATATATCTCAAAAAAGTGCTTTCGACCGGGCCAGGGACACGGTTAGAGAGAAACAAGCAAGGAAAGCGGATTTGGTCAAAGTGTTGAAAACAGTGGAGCAGTTGGAAGCCACAAAAGCTAAATTAGATAGAAAAGTAAAGATTATCCAGCAGTTAAAGGGCAGGCAGCAATCCGCCGTGCGCATGATGGATGAAGTATCTAAAGCGCTGCCCGACAATGTGTGGCTAACCAAACTTACTCTAAAAGGCACTGTGGTGAACTTAGAGGGTAGAGCCTCTACCAACGACCTGGTTGCCGATTTTATTCATAACTTGATAGCTTCAAATTTTTTTCACAGCGAAAAGTTTAACGGTTCTACCCGTGGTAAAGCCGCCGGAGCGGATATCTTTAATTTTAAGTTATCCATTCTTTTTTCAGAAGATGTACTTAAGCAGAAGGAGATGTAATGGACTTACAAAGTTTACCCTGGTATGGTCAGTTTCTTGTTTTCCTGGCAATAGGCGGTTTAGCCTTTGCCCTCTTTTATTTTATGATGTATTCAGGTACCCAGGATCAGATCAGGAACATGAATGTACGCATCGACAAGTTGGATAAAGAGATCAGGGCCGCCGAGCAAAAAGAGAGGAAACTGCCGCAGTTGGAAGCAGAAGTAAAGAGGCAGGAAGCGGTTCTTACTAAACTAAAGGAAATCTTACCCGAGAGAAATGAAATTGCCGGGATCATTAAAAAAATCGAATCGATCCTGGCCCATTCACGGTTAAAGATTCATAAATGGTCGCGTCCTATAGAAAGGGCCCAGCAAATTTATATCGAGCACCAGTTATCCATTGAAGTCGAGGGCGCTTATCACAACTTAGGCGTGTTCTTCGACCAGTTGTCGAGGATAAAAAAGATATTTAATGTGGATTCTTTGAATATAAGACCTACACAATCCAGGAGGAGGTCGGAATTTACCATAAAAGCAACTTTTAAAGCGTCCACCTATACATATCATGAAGGGAAGATGAAGAAGAGAAGAGGCAGGGGGAGAGGGAGGTAAAGATGAAAAAGATACTTTTAGTTATATTAGTTTGCGGTCTATTTTTGGGCTACTCCCAGGAGAATAAAGGAAAACAAGAAGAAAAGCCGAAGACCCCGACGAGCCGAAAAGCTGTTACCGCGGATGAGGAGTTACAGCAAGAGATAGACCCGAATATATTCGTATATAGACCCATGGGCCGGCGGGATCCTTTTAAGAATTTATTGACCGGCTCAGAAAGACCGGCGCGCAGGAATCTCGAAGGTATTGCCGGGTTAACCATCAGCGAGTTGGTGCTCGAAGGCATTGTCGGTTTTAGTAAAGGAGAATATAAAGCTTTAGTAAGGGGACCGAAAAACAGACCTTATGATATTAAAGTAGGAGACAAAGTTTATGATGGAGAAGTGGTCGAAATCACCGATAATTCGGTGACTTTTAAACAAATATTGACTATTGCCCTGGGTGGGACAAAAGAACGGCCAATTGTCAAATATTTAAATCCTGAAGAGGAGGCAAACAAAAAATGACAATTAAAACACCTGTTATCAGAGCGCCGATATTAATAATAATGTTAATATCGGTATCATTTCTTTTCGTCTTACCGTCCGGTTTTGCCGCGGCCGCGGAAACAAAAGTTACGGTACGAGATGTCGAATATCTCAGGGGTGAAGATTTTGTGCAATTGCGTTTCATAACCGATAAAATCATTTCCATACCCGATGTGTTTTACCCTGATGAGGCCGATACTACCCGGTTGGTAATGAGGATCGGGGATGTCGATTTTAATGTCGGCAGAGAGAGTTTCCGTTTCGAGTCGCCGGTAATAGAGCGGGTCGATTTCCGTAGAAACGAGAAATATATCGACGTTGAGATCAGGTTAAAAGAAAAAGTAAATTACCGGGTATTTACCAACCGGAACGGTTTATATATCGAATTCCCTAATTTAAAAAGGAGCAGAGCTAAGGCGGTTCCCCAGGCCCAACAGTATAAAAATAGTGTAAAACCGGGCGCCTCTCTTGTTAGGCCTGCGCTTTCAACCGGCAGGAATACGATCAAAGACATCAGGGTAGCCGAAAGGAGCGCCGAAAGGCTGAAGATCGAATTCCATATGGCTGCTCCCGTGGAATATCATGTTATTCCCATTGCCGATGCGCCGGTAAGATTAGCCATCGATTTGCAGGATACCCGCGCCCGGCAGTTGAAAAAGGCGATTAACCATTTGAATGTAAAAACTATCAGGGGCGGGCCGAATACACCTTCGGTTTTCAGGCTGGTGTTCGACCTGCATTATTTGAAAAGTTACAGCGTTTCTTTGAATAAAAATGTGCTGGAGGTTGAATTTTTTAATGTAAAATCTTTAGCCCGTAACAAAAGAAAACCCGCCGCCGCGGAAAAAGAAGCGGGAACCGAAAAGAAAAATGCGGACAATGCCCCAAAAAACAAAGTAAAAGGTAGAACCATAACCAACGCCGACATCAAACCGATAGAGGAGATAACGCCCCCGCAGGTGCAAATATCCCGCCGGGAGAATAGCGATGAATTTTTCTCCGCGGAGAAATCGCTGGTAACCGGGAATCCCCAGGAAGCCCGGAGAACGCAGGCGCCTGCGGAAAAACCCGCGGAGAACGCCGCGTTGTTTCAAAAAAGGATGATTAAAGGTGAGAAAAAGTGGACCGGTGAATTAAGATCCTATCATTTAAAAGACCAGGATTTACAAAACCTGTTGATACACTTTGCCAGGGAATCCGGGATCAGTATGGTTTTCGATCCCGGCATATCGGGTTCCGTCACCGCCGAGTTGAACGATGTGCCCTGGGACCAGGCGCTGGATATTTTCCTCAGGCAGAATGGGTTGTCCAAACAGCGGGAAGGCAATGTCATAAGAATTGCCAGGGTGGAGAGAATCGAACAGGAAGCGGAACAGCGCAGGAAGATGAGAGAATCGCTGCGCAAGGAAGTCGAACTCGACACAGCCACCCGTGGTTTGAATTATGCCATAGCCAAGGACGTTAAGAAGATACTGGATAAATCCTTAACTTCCAGGGGAACTATTTTAGTCGATGACAGGAGCAATACCCTGATTATCTCAGAAATTCCCGAAAATTTCGACCTCTTAGACGGCTTAATAAAAGCCTTAGACACGCCTACTCCGCAGGTATCCATCGAAGCAAAGATTATCGAAACCAACGCCAACTTTACCAGGAACCTGGGTATCCAATGGGGTTTCAATTTTATAGCCGATGCGGCATACGGCAACCAGACATCCTTAGTATTTCCTAATTCGGTGCGGGTCCAGGGTGAGCGGCTTACAGGTGGTATAGAGGGGCCTTTAGGCGGTTATGCCGTCAATCTACCCGCGGCATCCGTAAATTCCGCCGTGGTTTTTTCTTTAGGAAATGTTACCGACTCCTTCAGGTTGGATGCGGCCCTCTCCGCCATGCAGAGCAAAGGTAAAGGCAAGATTATTCAATCGCCGCGATTCCTGACCCAGAACAACACCGAAGCAGTCATCAGGCAGGGTTACAAAATACCGGTACAAACTTTACAGAACAATACCATCACCGTAGTATACAGGGAAGTTGTCCTGGAATTGAAGGTGACGCCCACCATTACCGCGGACGACACCATCACCATGGCAGTAGACCTGAAGAACGATAACGTTGACTGGGGGCGTTTTGTTAAGGATACTCCCGCTATGTTAACTCAATCCGCCAAAACCACGGTTAAAGCAAAGAATGGCGAAACCATCGTAATCGGCGGTATGTACAAGATTGAAACAGGTAGTACAACGGGCAGCGTCCCCTTTTTGCACAAGATACCCCTGTTAGGGAATTTGTTTAAAAATACCCTTAGGAGTTCCCAACAAAGGGAAACTTTGATATTTATAACTCCAAGAATTGTTAAATAGGAGGTTTATAATGAAGAAAAAAATTTTAGGGTTAACTACATTGTTACTCTTTATACTGTTCAGTCTAACCGGCTGTAATAAATATGAGAATGAATCTTTATCCGGCTCGAGATTAATCGTGATGAAGCTTACGGCCAGCAGCCCCGGAGGCAGTCTCAGTTCCGTGGCCTACAGCGATGTGTTGACAAGCAGTGATACCGTGGAAGAAGATTTCGCCGCCGTAACGGTGGCTGCCGAACTGCTGACTCCAGACCCCTTACCCGAAGCTATCGTTACTGATTATCATTCGGTAGTCGTTAAACGCATCAAGGTTGAATACAGCCGTGCGGATGGCTTGTCGCAGCAGGGAAGGGATGTGCCCTATTCTTTCATGCAGAATGTTCATCAACTGATTGAAATCGGCAAGTTTGGTAGTATTGATTTTGTCCTGGTTCAGCATACGGCCAAGTTAGAATCCCCCCTGTATGAACTCCGGTTTTCTCCGGAAGTATTAAGGATGGAAGCCAGGATCACCATTTATTCCCAGGACATGGGTGGGAAATGGTTGGAGCCTGTGTATGGAAGCCTTTCCGTCTGGTTTGGGAATTTCGATTAGGTGGAGAGAGGCAGGTAAATAAAAAAAACGGAGGTTTTGTAATGAAAAGATATAAATTAGCAGCGGCGTTTTTAGTGGTCCTGTTATTAACGTTTACATCCTGTAAGCGCAGCAAGGTTGTGGACCCCGGCAGCGGCGGCGGCCCCACCGGGCATCCCATCACGTTGACGGGCACAGCCAACCCGTCCACTATCTATGTAAAAGAATTCCAAACGGTTTCTACCTTGTTAACCATAGCGGCAGTCATATATGACGGCAGCAGGGCCGTTGGGAAAACCATCATTTTCGAAGCCGCGGATTACGGTAAGTTTCAAGGCACAGGGGAAACTACTATTACAAGAACAACCGATATAAATGGTGAAGCAAGGGTAGAGTATGTTTTTCCCGCCGGCACCGATGTGAGAGTTGCTTCACAGACACTGGTAACAGCCTACATCAGCGATGCTGAAATGGCCGATAATACTTACATCTATACCACTGTCCCCTTAACTCTCGTCCCCTGGGAAACCAATGACTATATCGAGATCAGCGGCGCTATCCTGGAAACCGATTCCAAAACGGGGATCAAAGGAGTTGGAGTGGAAGCCACTGACTCTAACGGTATTATCTATACGGGGGTATCCGGGTCGGGCGGTGCATATACCATTATAATTCCCGGGGCCGCCTCTACCGGTTTTTCCGGGACGATAACCCCCTCCAGATCGGGATATACATTTTCTCCCAGCAGCCTCAACATACCTGAAGAGACAGCCTCTTATGTAGATATTGATACGGATTTTTATGCCAACGCGACTGAAACCATAAATGTTGATTTTGATTCATTTGATTTTGGCTGGGGCGGTGGTACGATTGAAGTCTATATATACTGTCTGCCCAGCACTACCTATCGCACTACCTTTACTGCTAATACCGCCGATGTCGACTGGATAACCGTAGGTTTAAGTGAATTCGGTACTTTCTACAGTCATGTCACTGGAAGAACTCCCAAATTTTTATGGATAAAAGTACAAGCCAACTATTCTGAAGACTCGAGAAGCGGTAGTGTGGTTATTATCGCTACCGGTCAGGACAGCATCGGTACAGTTTCGGTCGGAATCGAACAAGAAGGTATCCCGGCTCCGGAATAGGTTCGCCGCGCACAAAGCCGGGAAAAAGGGAATGCCGGAATAGTGGAATGAACAGGTTAAAACCTGTAGTTGTCCGGCATTCCTCTTGCTTTAAAGAGAAAGATTTGTTTTTTAGAGTCCCTCGATTGTCGAGGGTTTGTCGAAGTTTCGATACATTGTTATTAGTAAGGAATAATATTGGAAAACGTTAAAACTGAGAAAGACCAACTGGTAGACTTAGAGAGGCTGCGACAACAGGATAAGTACGACGAATTTTTTACAACAGCGGAAAAAGCCATAACCGACTATCCCGATTCCTATCCCGTTAAATTTTTGTACGCCTCGGCCCTGGCGGAGATGCAGCGGCTGGCTGAAGCAGAGAGTGTGTTAAAAGACTTAATGATTACCTTTCCAGACAACATCAACCTCCTTTTAGAATTAGGGAAGGTCACTTTTGCATTGGCAAAACACACCGAAGCCGCTGAGTTTTATAATAAGATCCTGTTTTTAGACCCCTTTAATGCGCAGGCGAAAACGGAACTCGAAAAAATTAAGAGTTTACAAAGCGGCCAACCCGGCGCTTCCCAAGCTCCGCCACCGCCTGTTCAAAAACCGGCCCCGCCGGTGCAGCAAACAGCCTCCCCACCACTTCCTCCAATGCAGCAAACAGCTCCTCCACCAACCCCGGTTCAACAGCCCGCAGCGCCCGCAGCGGCGCCTTCCCCTCCGCCCGGATTGGATACAGCGCCACTGCCCCCACCAATGCAGCAAGCAGTACCGCCCCCACCGCCACCGCCTGGACTGGAAACACCGGACATGGAATTTGAAATCCCCTCCGCCCCTGGAATTGAAAGCCATGAGATAGAGCTCGAAATCCCTGATATTTCTTCATCCCCACCGGTACCGGCAGCAGCGCCTGCTCCACCACCAGGGCTGGATACAGCGCCTGCCCCTCCACCTGGACTGGAAACAGTGCCTCTTTCGCCTTCTCCAGCCGCGGAATTGCCGGGAGCAGGAAGCGATATGGATTTCGAAATTCCCTCTGCCTCGGACATGGAAGGCATCCGGATAGAATATGAAACCCCAGTCCAGGAACAGCCGGTGGACTTAGAGGCCAGCCCGCCCGTGGTGCCCGCAGCGCCGGAAGGAAAAGAATTTGATATTCCCGCAGTGCCGGGAGTGGACCGGTTGGCCGGGGTAAAAGCGAACGAAGTGGAGGATACGATACTCGAAATGGAAACGCCCGACGTTCCTAAAATAGAGCAAGGCCCTCCCCTCCCCCCGCCCTCTGCCGGTATCCCCGATGCGGAAGAATACGACATACCTTCCGGCCAGGATTTCGACCAGGAGAGTCTCGATATAGATTATGAAGCTCCTGTCCGGGAACAGGCTTTAGATCTAAACGAAATGCCGGTACAGGAGCCGGTGCAGGCACAAGCGCCTGCCCCGCCCGCCGCTGCCCCGCCGGTTAGTGATGAGGAATTCGAGATACCCTCCATGCCGCCGCAAGCGGGCCAGGATGTGTTCGGCGAAATGCCGGTACAGGAGCCGGTGCAGGTACAAGCGCCTGCCCCGCCAGCCGCTGTCCCTCCGATCAATGATACGGAATTCGAGATACCCTCTATACCGCCGCAAACGGGCCAGGATGTGTTCGGCGAAATGCCGGTACAAGAACAGGCGTCTGTACCACCTGCTGCTGTGCCGCCGGCCGGGAGTCCGGCGCCCGGACAGGAAGGAGGGAACGAGGGAGAATTTATGACTGAAAGCGCCGCCGAACTCTATGTGTCCCAGGGGCTTTTCGATGATGCCGAAGCGATATACAAAAAATTGTACCAGGCTAAACAAGACGAAAAATATCTCCATAAGATAAAACAAATATCGGGCAAAAGGGTTAAAAATAAAAAAGTCCAGGTTTTAGACAGGTTCCTAAAAATAATTGAGAAAAAAGGAGAGAAAGTTGTTTGAAGAGATATTTACCAGGTTTCACGACAAGAACAAAGAGATCAAAGTGATGGGAGTGTGGGGAAAAGATGGGCTTGAATTGGAAAAGAAATATTTTTCCGCAGCGGAAGGTATCGACCTTGATTTCACCGGGGCGGAACTGGCTGATGTGATCAGCAAGATCGAAGGGATAAAGATTGCGCCTCAGCAGTATGTCATCAAGCTCAATCTCAAAGAATTTCTAATCATCGTTTACTCGCTGACGCCGGAATTTTTCTTAGTTGTATTGGCTGACAAAAGCATCATTATGGGGAAATTAAATTTTTATTTAGAATTATATAAAAACAAAATGATTTCGATATTGTAAAGAATTGCCTTTAATATAGCCACAGAGGGCACAGAGAAAAAGCAAAAGAGACGGGCTTTTGATGATTGAGAAGCCAAAATTCCCCGATTGAGACTTGCCGGGAGGTGGCACTGAGGGGCTTTTTTGTTTTTTGCCCCGAAGTGACGGGGTGTGTTAGCTCGTCGAAAAGCACCACCGCTTAACCTCTCCTCCACGCGAGTGGGCTTGTTTAATTTCATTCGTTTCCTGGTGATGCTCGCATCATGATTGACTATCCCCTTTTTCTTCTGTCCCGGAATAAAAAAATCATAATCCAAAGTATAATACTTTGGATTATTATACTTGAAATTATAATAATTTGTGATATAATAGCGGGGAGGTTGGATTATGAAAGAATTAAAAAGCAGTATATTTGTAGACAGGCAGCAGGAGTTGGAATTTTTAAATAGGGAGTATGCACACAAGAGAGCTTCTTTTGTGATCATCTACGGCAGGCGCAGGATCGGTAAAACCGCCTTGATAAAGCATTTCATCGCAGACAAGCCGGCCCTCTACTTTCTTGCTTCGGAAGAGTTGGAAAGAGAGAATATCAACAATCTAAAATCGCTTATGTCCCGCTTCAGCGGCAGCGAACTTCTCCAGCGGGATTTTGATTTTTCCTGGGACGACATCTTCGCTGTTTTTAGAGATTTTAAAACAGGTAAGAAAAAAATAGTCATTATCGACGAATTCCAGTATTTAAGCAAAGCCAACAAAGCCATCCCGTCTATATTTCAAAGGATATGGGACGAATTGCTGAAAGACGAAAACGTCATGCTGATCTTATGCGGTTCATTAATCAATATGATGAGGAGTCAGACTTTAGATTACTCGAGTCCGTTGTACGGTAGGCGCACCGGCCAGATCAAGTTGAAGCAGATCGGTTTTCCCGATTACGGGGATTTTTTCCAGGGCAAGGATTTTTCGGGAACCGGTTTGATCGAATATTATGCCGTGACCGGCGGTGTGCCCAAATACATCGAACTTTTTAACTTGAGTGACGACATATTTACTGCTATCCGGGAGAATATCGTCAACAGGCAGGGTTTTTTATATGAAGAACCCATTTTTTTATTAGAGCGGGAAGTCAATGATATCGGCACTTATTTTTCGATTATCAAAACCATTGCCCACGGGCACCACAAGTTAGGTAAGATTGCTTCTGCGTTGGGTGTTTCGCAGGCGAAATTAACTCGTTACCTGCGTACTTTGATCGACTTAGATTTACTTGAAAGGATCGTGCCGGTCACTGAGAGCAGCCCGGAGAAGAGCAAGAAAGGGTTGTATTATATTACCGATAATTTTATAGAGTTCTGGTTTAAGTTTATCTATCCATCCCGGAGTTATATAGAGTTAGATGATATAGAATTTGTCATGGAGAAAATCAAACGGAATTTTTTTGATAATCATGTTAGTTTTGTTTTCGAGAGGGTGTGTTTGCAAAGGATGTGGCAATTAAACCGGCAGAACGAATTTGCTTTTAAGATGCAAAGAATCGGAAAATGGTGGGATAAAGACACGGAGATCGATATTGTAGGGTTGAATAGCGAGGAAAAGGCGATTATTTTCGGTGAATGCAAGTACCTGGAGAAAGAGGTAGACGTTGATCTTTTTTACCGGTTGGTGCAGAAAGCGGATAGAGTTGATTGGTTTAGAGGTGAGCGTAGGGAGTATTATATTTTATTTAGCAAGTCGGGTTTTACCGGGAGGCTGCGGGAGTTATCCCGGGATAGGGGGGATATAAAATTGGTTTCTTTTGAATAGTGGCAGAAAAGGGGAGGGGGTGATGATAGTGCTTCTCCCTAAACAAAAGTTTGGCCCCCGGCAGGGACTGCCCTCCCCACGTGGCAGGGCCGCCGGAAGCAAGCCTGTTAGGTTAGAGTTCACGAGCACATTCCCCTCTTGAGACT
>JAGLSW010000227.1 GCA_023135565.1 Candidatus Aminicenantota bacterium
GCGTTGAACGGTGGTGCTTTTCGACGAGCTAACACACCCCGTCACTTCGGGGCAAAAAACAAAAAAGCCCCTCAGTGCCACCTCCTGGCAAGTCTCAAGAGGGGAATTTTAGCTTCTCGGTCATCAAATGCCCTTCTCCTTTGTTTCTTGCTTTTTTCTTCGTGCGCTTCGTGAACTTCGTGGTTTAATGCTTTTGCTTTTTCTCTGTGTCCTCTGTGGCTATAGTAATTTCATGGTAGCTTAAACCTTTCGCTGCTGCCGGATGCTAAATTTTCAATGCTAATCGCTAATTTTGAAATGCTTCATATGTGCAGTTCGATGACGTCCTCGTCTTGCAAAACATAGTCGCGGTTCACTTTCTGCCCCCGGTACTTGCCTTTCCCCCAGATGCGGGCAAATTTCAACTTTTGGGTGAAATCTTTATGCACTATCCTGGCCATATCTAAAACTTTACTGCCTTTTTTCAAAGTATAGGAGGCTTCGAGTCCGGCTTTTTTTCCCGGCGCTTTACTGTGAGCGCGGACAATATCCAGGAGAGCGAAGATTCTTTCTTTAAGGTCCGGCAATCCCTCTCCTGTACTTGCCGATACCGGGATCGATTCAAATTGCGGTTCTATCATTTTTTTGAGCGCATCTAAGTTTCCCGCGGGCAGGTCGCTTTTATTGACAACCATCAGGGTTTTTTTCCGAAATAAAAATCCCCGGCCGGGTTCTTCCTGCGGCCCGATAAATTCGATCCTTTTCTCTTGCAGCCTGCCCATAAGGGCCTGCAGGGTTCCGGCGGGGTCGGCGGCGGTAGGGTCTATGAGTATAATGACGCCATCCGCTGTTTTGACCAGTTCCTGGTGATAGACTTCCATATAGTCGGGAGTTATGGGCGGGGTGTCGATGAGTTGTACCTGGATGTTTTCATAGGGCATCATGGCCGGAGAAGGGGCATGGGTGGTGAAAGGATAATCGCTCACCTGGGGATCGGCGTTGGTCAGAGCTTTTACCAGCATGGATTTCCCGGCATTAGGAGCGCCGATAATTACGATCTGGCCTGCTCCCGCTTTTTTTATGGTGTGTGAAGGACCTTGTTTCGATGGCCCCGATTTTTTTTGAGCAGCCGATTTTAATTTAGCCATCTTGGTTTTGAGCATGGCCTGGACTTTTTCCGTACCCTTATGTTTTGGAATCATAGAGAGGAGTTCCTCGTAGATGGCTATTTTTTCTTCGTTGCTATCGGCTGTTTTTAGTTGACGTTCAACTTCATAATATTGCGGTGGTAAATTTGCCGGCATTACGACCTCTCAAAATTAATTATACACGATTGCTCTTTTTTTTTCAAACCCCGCGGCTGTTTTAGCCACAGAGCACACATCGCAGCCGTTGGCCGCGACCAAACACACCCCGTCGCTTCGGGGAAAAAGCAAAAGCCCCCTCAGCGCCACCCCTCTCAAGAGGGGAATTTGGGCCGGTCAATCAATAATCGTTTAGCAAGCTGTATAGATTGGTAAGATTGTATAGCTAACGCAGCAATTCCCCATAGAGAGGAGAATTCTCGATAGCTCTTTTAGAGTTTACGAGCACATTCCCCTCTTGAGAGGGGTGGTTCCGAGGTACGAGGAAGCGGGGTGTGTTGGTTTGCAGCCAAACGGCTGCACTTTTTTTATTTGAAATTGGGGGCCGGATATGGTATAAAAAGGGATGGAGTATATAGATGGATGTGAACTATAATGTGACAATCGAAGCGGCAAAGAAAGAAAACCAATTCCTGGTTACCTACCTTAACGAGGCGACTAAAAAAAACGATAGTTTCCAGGTTTCAGGACAGGAAATAAAAAAAGAAGACTGGGGCAAAGCGGGACAACATCCGGCCCAATTGACAAAAGTGGGCGAAAAACTTTTCGCTTTTTTAGACGGCGGGAGCCGCTTGCAAACGGCTTTGGACGAAGCAGAGAAGCAGGGCGCGGTACTAAACCTCTGTCTATCCACCTGCCCGGAGACGGCGGACTGGCCTTTCGAACTGCTGTCTTTCCAGGGGGAAGCGCTGCTGACGCGCCGCTTGCATTTGGTGCGCCGGGTAAGTAAATGGGGCGAGGAAAAAGAAACCGAACCCGAAAACCGGTCTTTAAAGATACTGTTTATGGCCTGTTCCGCTTTAGATGTAAAGCCGGTTTTGGATTTCGAGAAAGAAGAAGAGGCCATATTCCGCATCACCGGCAAACTGGCTGTAGATATGGAAGTGGAAGATTCCGGGTCTTTAGAAGGGCTGCGGGAACAGTTGACCAAAGCCCGGTACGATGTGGCGCATCTTTCCGGCCACGCCGATATCGACAAAAAGGGCCGGCCTTTTTTTGTGATGGAGGATGACACCGGGTACCGGCAGGATGTGTATCCCGAGAAACTGTGGAAAGAAGCCCTGATCGAGAATCCGCCGCGACTGCTTTTTTTATCCGGCTGCCGCACGGGGGAAGCCTTCGACAACGCGGCTTTCTCTTTTGCCCGGTTGTTGGTGGAGCAGTTCCGGGCCGCGGCGGTGTTGGGCTGGGGGCGCTCAGTTAGAGACGATCAGGCCACCCTGGCCGGTGAAGTGATCTACCGGGAGTTGAGCCGCGGGCAGGGGCTTTTGGAGGCGGTGCAGCGGGCCCGTCATGAACTGGTCGAACACTTTCGCGGCAGTGCGAACCCGGCCTGGCCGCTGCTGCGGCTTTTTTGCGGCGGCGAAAAACCCTCTGCCATGGTGAAAAAGGGTCAGAAAAAAAAGCCCCAGCCGCGGCGTGTGCTGCATACCTATTTGAAACAGAGCCGGGTCAAGGTGCTGGCGGAAGGTTTCGTGGGGCGCAGGCGGCAGGTGCAGCAAAGTTTGCGGGTATTAAAAAAGGATTTCGACAAAGTGGGGCTGCTGCTGCACGGGGCCGGCGGGTTGGGTAAAAGCTGCCTGAGCGGGAAGATCAGCGAGCGTTTTCCCGACCATACTTTGATTATCGTGCACGGCAGGTTGGATTCGGTGACTTTGGGGATGGCTTTAGAGCGGGCCTTTGTGATTGCCGAAGACGAAGCCGGCTGTGAAATCCTCAAGTTGGAAGCGGAGATGAAAGAGAAAGTGGCCAAGTTGTGTGTTTCTGTTTTCAAAAGGAAGAACTATTTGCTGCTTTTCGATGATTTCGAGCAGAACATAGAGGGAGCGGAGCGGGGGGAGCCGGGGGAAATATTACCCGGCGCTGCCGATTTGTTGAAGGTTTTGCTTTTTTATTTGCCTCACAGTGATAAGATGTCGCAGGTGATGTTTACCAGCCGCTATTCTTTTTCGTTAGAAGAAGGCGGCCTGGATTTGGTGAAAGAGTATTTGCAGCCGGTTTCGCTGCATGGGTTCCGGGAAGCGGAGCTGCGCAAGAAGGCCAGGGAATTAAAGAACATCCTCTATTACCCGGATGGTGAAGTGGTAGATGAACTGCTGGCAGCCGGGTATGGCAATCCGCGCTTATTGGAGTGGATAGATGTGCTGGTGGGCCAGATGGTTCAAGCTGATGTGGCGCGGCTTTTGGCAGCGGTGAAGGGGAAGCGGGAGGAGTTTATCCGCGTGCATGTGCTGCGGGAATTGCTGGGCTGCGGCGGCGAAGAGTTGACCCGGTTTTTATCTTATTTTGCTATTTACCGGCTCCCCGTACAAAAGGCCGGAGTTGAAAAAATAGCATCTGTTCATAATGAAACTAAACAAAAGTTTTGCGGGGGTCCAGGGGGCAGTTTTCCAAAAGCGCCCCCTGGTCGTCGAAGACAGGATGCTTCGGAAGATTGGCAAGAACTATTAGACCGGGGCATTCATTTAAGCCTGGTGGAGCAGGAGCAGGCGCGGAGTTTTTTCCAGGTGACGCCGCTTTTGCGGGAAGAACTGCTGCAAGACTTAGAAGATCCCGAGCGCCTTTCCTGTTTTGAAGCGGCTTTTGCTTACTATGAAGAGACCTGTACAGCCTCCGGTTCCTTTGATCCTATACAGACCGAGGAGTGGATTTTTTTTGCCCTGGGCTGCGGCCGGGAGGCGACTGCTTCCCAAAAGGGTGGTGCGTTGGTCAAGTATCTGCAGCAGCGTTTGGCCTTCCGGGAGTCAGCCCGGGTGGGGCTTTGGGTGTTGGCAGAGAAAAAACAAGAGTTAGCCAACGAGCACGACGCTTTCCTGTTAAACGAACTTGCTGGAGTTATCGATGACCTGGGCGAACACCGGGAAGCCGTCGACTATTATGAGCAGACTTTGGAAATAATCAAAAAGGTACATGGCGAGAAACATCCCCATGTGGCCGTAATATTGAATAACCTGGGAACGGCCTGGGATGATTTAGGCGAGAAGAAAAAAGCCATCGACTATTATGAGCAGGCTTTGGAAATCGACCGCAACCTGTTCGGCGAAAAACATCCGAAGGTCGCCATCCGCTTGAATAACCTGGGATCGGCCTGGAAAGCCTTAGGCGAGCTCAAAAAAGCCATCGCCTATTTTGAGCAGGCTTTGGAAATCGACCGCAACATTTTCGGCGATAAGCATCCTGATGTGGCCATAGATTTGAATAACCTGGGAACAGTATATTTTCAACTGGGGCAAAAGGACAGGGCCAGGGAGTATCTCCAGCAGGCATATGACATCTTTTTTCAATTCTTCGGGCCGGAGCATCCAAATACGAAGATTGCGGCGGGGTGGCTCGAGGATTGCTGAGAAAGAACAGCCCAGGCAAAAAGCTCAAGCTTCAAGCTAAAAGCATAGGACGAATAGGGCTAATGGGACTTATAACGGGCCGGGAGAATGACCGCGGACCCCAGCCCAAGCCACAACCACAGATTACGCAGAATTTGAATCTATCCCTTTTGTGAGAAGCTTCTTCTCGAGAAACTTCTTTCAATTTGATAGAGACTTCTCACTTTTTTGAAAAAAATAGGAACAGACCGATAAAATACCCTCTCTAAAATCCCGGTACTCGCTTTCCCGCCATCGTCAACCTCCTTTTTTGTATGGAGGCTTTAGGCCCTTAAACATGGGGAAATGTTTGCTGTTTAAGGTTTTGAGATCAGCTTCGTGAATTTCGGCTGTGGCGGCAATGATCGCATCCGCTAAACCAATACGAAAAGATTTGAAAAAATCCCGCTTAAACAACCCACCTTTCACGGCAATTCCAGGGGTAACCGGTAAAACAGCAAAGATTTCGACAAATTCGTCCAACTCCCTTCTCTCGCCGTTTTCCCTTACTGCCGCATAAAGTTCCGCCGCGGTAATAGCTGAAATAAGGATTTTTTTCGAGTCCCTTTTGACAAAGTCTACAGCTTTCTCTTCACCCCGTAAAAAATCCACCAGGACATCGGTGTCAACCAGGAATTTGTTAAACATTAAGCATGTCCCCTGTCCCAATCTTTCCTGAGTTCCGCAAAATCGGGTAAATCTTCCCTGTCTTTCCACATCCCGGCGGCCCTATCCAACACCTGCGAATGCCTGTTCCGGCTGTATCGAACAATTAGATTATCCACTGCTTCCCGGATCAACCGGCTTAAACTCTTACCACTGCTGGCCGAAAGAGAATTCAAAGCAGATTTTTCCTCCTCGGTTAAATAAATCTGTGTTCTTATCATCCTGCACCTCCGATGTATACATCATACATCATTCTATCATTACCTTTACCCTTTTGTCAAGATCAAACGCAATTCCCGAGATTCCCTATTACATTGCCTCCGGCGGCCAAAAACCTTTTTGAAAAAAGGTTTCCGGACTTCCAAAAACTTTTCATGAGCGATACGTTCAGAAAAAAACTTAGCCGATTTACGTAGGCTTCACAGAGGCTTTCGCATTTTGATGGTAATTTTAGAAAACTGTCATGGTTGCAATATTAACGGGTTTCGACTAAAATAGGTTCGTGAGCTTGAAAAAAAATCTTCTCCTTATTACTGCTGCGCTCCTCATACTGCTTACACTACCACTGCTGGGAGTGTGGCTGGCCGGTCACGAGATTTCCCAATACTTAGAATTCCCTCCTTTGACCCGCTATGTAGCTCATGCGGACTTCTCATGGCCCATTTTTATTGGCCTGACGGTTTTTATTTTAGCGGTTATTTTGCCTTTCGAGATACGGGTCTTTTCCCGGCGCGGGTCGGCGCCTCCCCTACCCCATGCCGCCCGCCCTCTTCCCTATTGGGGCTGGTTGAGCCTCGTTACGGGAATCGTTTCCTGGCTGTTGGCCTGGACACGCTTCTCATGGTTCGAGCCTTTCCAGTTGTATACCTTCACCCCGCTGTGGCTCTCCTATATCGTGTTCATTAATGCGCTGACTTTTAAACGCACGGGCCGCTGCCTGCTAAAAAACCGGCCCCGGTTTTTCCTTTTTTTATTCCCGGTGAGCGCGACCTTCTGGTGGTTCTTCGAATACCTGAACCGCTTCGTACAAAACTGGTACTACATCAACGAAGAGGGTTTCACAAAAACCGAATACTTCCTGTTGGCAACGCTGGCTTTCTCTACGGTGCTTCCGGCTGTGTTGAGCACCTTTCGACTGCTGAAATCCATTCCCCGGGTGGGCGCGGGGTTAGACAATTTTTTACCAATCCGGGTAAAAAAACCGCGCCTGTTAGCCTGGACTGCCTTAATCTTATCCTGCTGCGGTCTGGCTTTTATCGGGGCGCTGCCGGATTACCTTTTCCCGCTGCTGTGGCTGGCTCCGCTGCTCATCCTAACTTCGCTGCAATCCCTGATGGGCCGGGAAACCCTTTTCTCACCTATCGGCCGGGGCGACTGGAGACGCATTTACACCCTGGCCCTGGCTGCCCTTATCTGCGGTTTTTTTTGGGAGATGTGGAACTTTTTCAGCCTGCTATAGCGCTCAGATAAAGTAA
>JAGLSW010000228.1 GCA_023135565.1 Candidatus Aminicenantota bacterium
CACGTGGTGGGGCCGCCGGAGGCAATTACACGGCGGAGAGAAAGCATTGTGAAACCACGCTGCGCAGCATGGTTTCTTTTCCCGACTGGAGCAGGTTATTTTCTACTTTTTCTAAAGATTGCGGGCTAAGCTGTTGGTCGATATCCAGTTCATTAAAAAACCCGTGCCGGATACTCGATCGAACCCACTCGTCGTTTTTTTGCAGCCTGGCGGGCAGTTGGCTGCCGGCTTTTTTCACCTGTTTTCTTAATTTTTCTATCTCTTGTAAACGGCTGCCGTTACCGTTATTCATGGCGTAAAGCGCCCGTTCTAAGCCGATGGCCGAAGACCGGGTGGGGAAGTCCCGGTTCAGGTTATTCCAGGCGGTTTCGTCTACTTTTTCGTTAGTTAGACCTTTCAGGCGCAGCTCCAGCAGGTGGAAACCCAAAATATTGCGGTGTGAAACTTTTTTTTCGGCCAGGAATTCTCCCGCTGCTCCGGGGTCGAATTGAGTCAAACATTCTCCTTTTAAAAGCAGGGCGGGGATATGTCCCGGTTTGCGGTGCAGTATCTTTTCTAAAGCGGCGGTGATTTTGTTTTCCTGTTTTGCTTTCTCTGCTGCTGTTTCCAGGCTTTGCCAAAATTCTAAGTTTACTTCGCCTAATTCTTTTTCAAGTTCCGCCGTTTCTTTATGCATTTTTATTTCTTCGGCTTTGGCCGGGGCCGGGAGTTCGTCTGCTTCGGCGTTATATTCGGCCTGTGGGGTTTCGGCTGAAAGGCTCGCCGTATCTACTGGAACCACATATTCCACGGGTTTTTCGACGCCGAAACCGGCATCCGCGAGAGGTCCCGCCAAAAGCCCTGTACCGGCGGTAGTTTCGCTTTCGAGGAGAATACCGGGTTCCTGTGCTTCGGCGGGGAGGGCTGCCGATTTTTGTTTATCGAGATCCTCGATTTCCTGTTCCAGTTCTTTTTCATCTTCTTCAGTAAGCTCTTTGCCCGCGGTGATTTTTTCAAAAAATCCTTTAGCCATTTTGTCGTTAGGAAACTTTTTAATAGTTTCCTTTAGGAGAGAGAGGGCTTCTTCTTTTTCTCTTTTTTTTAGCAGCACCACAGCCAGCCCGGTGCGGCAGAAGGCATCGCGGGGAAAATCATTCATGGTCTCCCGGTACACCGCTTCGGCTTCTTTTAGTTTGCTCTGCGCCTTCAGCACATCAGCCAGCCCAGTACGGAAGAAGACATTGCGGGGGAAATCTTTCGCTGCCTGCCGGTAGAGGACTTCGGCTATACCCAACTTACCCTGTTTTGCTAATAAGTCTGCTAATTGAGACCTAACTTTAGGGTCTTCGGGGAACCTTCTTTTGGCTTTCCACAACAGGGTTTCTGCCCGCGCATAATTGCCCCGAAAAGATTCTATAATTGCCAGTTCACTCCATATATAGGGATCATAGGGCGCCCAATCGAAAGCCTCCTCTACCAATATTAAGGCATAATCCGAATCCTGCTTGAAAAGCTTGTAGCCGATATTGGAGAAAATGCGCACAAGAGAGTAGGAGTCGCCGGTTTGATAAGCATAAGCACGGTGCTTGTCGAAAAAAGAGTCCAACTCATAACGAATTTCTTCCAGAGGTCTCCCGGCCACCAATTTAATAAAATGATCGAACTCATGTTTGGGCGGCGGTTCTAAGCTCCGGTCCGCGCCGCGCTTGAATCGTTTGGAAAGACCGGGTTTCACTTTGTCTAACCACTGCACCGCGGGGCTGTCGGGGCTGCGATAAAACAGGGGAGAAAAATGTTTCGCCCAGTTGGTCCGGGGATATAGCGCAAACAACGCACGTATCTCCCTGAGCCAGTAATCCTTATACTCCGGTTTTTTACGTTCCGCAAAGGCTTCGGCCATCAGGACGATGCCTTTAAATACCGCTTCGGGCAGGTGGTCGTCGTCGATCTTGCCGTCTTTGTCCGGCAGCTTGCGCAGCCCTATCAAACCGATGGAAGTATAATCTATAGCCAGTTCCTCTTCCCAACCGCATAACCGCATCCATAAAGAAAGCAGCGACCTGTCCTCCTGGCGTAAGGCCAGGGTGCTCAGCAGCGCTGCTTCCGGGTCGCAAGAAGGGTCGTGGTATAGACTGCGCAGCCAGGAGCTATCGTCCATGTAAATATCTTCCAGGAAAAGAGTAGTTTCCCTCAGGCGCAGCCGGTAAACCGCGATAAACGCATTTTCCAGGATACTGGCCCAATGGGTGGGAGAATAAGTATCGGGCATTTTTCCCCAATAACTTTCACACCAGCGGCGCATGGTTTCGTCCAACAACCGCAGTTTTTCTTCACCCGCACCGCAAAATATGAGGGAAAGAATCGTATCGGTTTCACTGCGGCCGAACCAGCTCATATTGGCCCGCTCGAAAAGCAAATTATCTAAAGCTTCAAAAGGATTTTTCTCGAACGCCGCCAACCACTTATCTAAAGGTTCCCGGTATGCTGAGGTCATGACGCCCCCCGCTGTCCCGGCAGACTTTTTTCAAAATCATCCGCCAGTAATTCTAAGTGTATCCTACGCGCTTTTTCCAGGGTTTTTCCCGGCGGCCGGTGAATCCAACCGACCCGGAAAATAAAATCAGGCTCGTATTCGATAAAAGAATGAAGCACTTCGGTTAGAGGAAAGTCATCCGCCGGGTCCAGGTTCACCGGCAGGCCGTAGCCCGAGGCTTTCTTAGGAGAAGGACAGAAAAAAGAATAAAGCGGTCCATCCAATACTGTAGGCACGGCAATTTTGCCTTTATTATCCGGGTGAGACGGCGTTATCTTTTTCACCGGGTAGCGCAGCAGCACGACCGGGCGCGGCTTGCCCCCCCGGGGAATTAGGTGTCCCAAACCGAAACGGTCCCGCAGCAGACCGGCCCACTCTTTATTCGCGATCTCATTTCCCGAAGCATCGATAAAAATATCCAACACATCATCCCAAAAACCGGCAAAAAGAGGTCGTCTTTTCCTCCTTTTGTTCCAGTTATCCAGGTCGGTTTTTATAATAGCTTGCTTCTCTTCATTTCCCGGATCCTTTATAAAATCTTCAAAATCGGCAATTATTTTTTCGACCGGTCTGGCAAATACCCGGTCCAATCTTGCCGCGTCTTCCAGGCGCACTAAAAGTTTTTCTTCGGGCAGGGTGAGTAAGTTGGAACGGTTCAACCCGGTGAATGTTTCCGGCTCCGGGGCAGGGGGTACAAGAAGTCTTTCTCGCACATAACGCTTGTGTTTATCGTCCCAGGTGTTTTTATCCACCCTGGGGTTCACATAAGGGAAATAACTATCCTCCCGCTGTTTCGTTAAACGCTCATCTAAAATAAAATTCCCGGCATTACTTCGCGCTTCAATATCCCCGTCCCCGGAAACTGCCTTAAGCATACGATAAAATGTCTCAAATTCTGAATGTTCAAAAGCCATAGTCTTTTTTTACCTCGCTGTTTTATGGCTATCCTGACAACCTGACGCCTCTCTATACGAAAATATATACCAATAAATATTAAATGTCAAGGATTATTATATATTTTTTAATTAACGATATACCATTAATGATTTATTATAGGCCGGGAACCGTCGCTCCCTCGTCGTCGGCCATCGCTCCCTGCCGGGGGACGCCCCCATTGGGTTCATCGTTGGGGGCCAGCGGCATACCGCACCTTCAAAAAAGTTTGAACAAAACTTTCGTTTATTGAAAATCGCAGATTATAGGCTTCCTGTGCCGCGGGCTGGCATTTTGGCAAAGATTAATGTATAATTCAACATGAAACAAAAAAGAAAAATTTTACGACAAATAATCAGGACTCCCGGATTTCACTTGTTCACAATCCTATTAATATTGCTTAATTTTTCTTTTGTTGTGCATGCAGAGAAAACAAAACCGGGCCCTGCGGCAGACTGGGAAAAATCGCTTTTAACACATAGAGAGCAGAAAAACGAAGAGTTTAAAAATTCACCGACGTCCCCGATGGCAGGAACAAAACGCCTGTCCGTGAAACCGGGACAAAATACTTTTGTTGTCGAAAAAGAAGGCGATATCACCCTCTCTCCCCGGCAAAACACTGCTGCGAAATTCTCCCTCAGCGGAAAAAAAGGAAAATGGCGCTGGCAAGCCCTGAGCACAAAAGTAACCTGCCGCTCCGGGGAAAAAGAGATAAAATCCGGCTTCCTACTTCCAGGTTATGTGAAATTTAAAGTAGGCCGGTTTACTTTGGCGGCCTATGTTTCCGGTGAGAAACTGGCCCTGCTGGTTTTCGACCGGCAGCGCCCGGAAATAAAAAAATTCTCCCACCTGCTCTATTTCCCGCCTGACCGGAAATTCGCGGTGCAAGCGAAACTTGAGAGGCTGCTCTCATTAGAAAGGGTAACGGTGCTTACCAGCCGTAACCTGGAAAAAACCTATTACCGGTATGCTGAGATTCACTTTAAATTAGATGGCAAAACAGTGCAGCTAACAGCTTTTAAATTCACTCTCCAGGGGCCGAACGCGGACATTTTGTTTGTCCCTTTTATGGACGGCACCAGCGGGAAAGAGACATATGGCGGTGGGCGTTTCTTAGAAATCCCCGAACCGGTAGGGGATACGTTTGTTTTGGATTTTAATCTTTGTTTTAATCCTTTGTGCAATTATGCGTCTGTTTACAATTGCCCTATCCCGCCTAAGGGAAATTTTTTGGATGCGCCGGTTAACGCAGGCGAAAAAACCTATCCCCATTAAGAAAAAAAACGCCTCCGCCGGCGAGGGGGGCTTTTTTGAAAAATTGCCCCCCTCGACCCCCCAAAAAACT
>JAGLSW010000229.1 GCA_023135565.1 Candidatus Aminicenantota bacterium
AAAAGTTTGATCAAAACTTTTGTTTAATTAGAATCAAAAGCACTCACCCGCTGCCTTACTTCTTCCACTCGAACTCGAAATGCACGCCAAGATAACTGTAAGGAAAACTACCGGGCAATGGCGGAAAAGGAGCCGCGTTCTCAACCGCCCGCAGCGCCGATAAATCAAGCGAATTACTGCCGCTTTCCCTTTCGATCTTTAATTCTTTGAGCCGGCCGGTTCTTAATATCTTAAAATAAACCGTCACTACATGCGTGCCCCGCAGACCGGGAGAAACCAATGCGTTGTACCAGGAAGAGGAGATTTTATTCTTTATGGTGTCGATATAATAGGCATAAGGAAAACCGTTGCCGGAACCTGAACCGTCGCCGAAACCTGAACCGCTGCCTGTGCCTGTACCGCTGCCGCTTCCTGTTCCCACCCCGGCGCCGATGCGGATGTTGGAACTACCGCCGCCGCTGGAACGGCGGGAAACATTTCTCCCCGGCTTAGATTGGCGGCGGTCTTTCCTGACTACAGATATCAGTTCCCGGTTCTTTTTCTTTTTCTTGATTTTGGTTTTTTTAATTTTGGGCTTGTCTTTTTGCTTCTTTTTGTCCTGGTCGGGATAGCGGAGCTTAGAACCGGTCTCTTTCTTGACAGTCAGGTCTTTTACACTTTGGGCGCCGTCCTTTATCTCTACCTTATCAGCGGTTTCCTCGATAAGGGCCGCCTGTGTTCCTTCTCCTGATGAACCGCCGCCTCCTCCTCCGGGCATTTGAATAAAATCGACATAATAGACGGTCTCTTTACTGCCGAATCCTTTAATGCCGGGGCCATATATGGCAACGGCAACAAGGGAAATATGTAAGATTACCGATAAAAAAACCGCGGCTTTAAATTTCATTTTTCCTTTTTTTCTTCGACAATGATGCCGATGGTCTCGACCCCCGCTTTTATCAATATGCCCATCACATTGGTTACATAACCGTGCGACAACTCTTTATCCGCTTTCAGGAAAACCACTTTCTTCTTTTTATTGTGAAAATATTCCTTTAACTTAGATTCCAGCAAATAAAGGTTAACCACATGGTCGTCCATGTAGATGTAATGGTCTTTGGTGATAGATATAATTAGGCCCCCGGTGTTGGGGTTCGTTTTGGTTTCTACTGTGGGTAAGTTCACATTAATGCCCGACTGCATCATGGGGGCTGTGATCATAAAAATAATCAGTAGCACCAACATCACATCCACTAAAGGGGTGACGTTAATCTCCGCCAGGTTGGGAGTGAGCCTCGGGGTTCGATTGTTATTGTTATTAATCTGCATTTTTCTATTTTAGGTGTTCGCTGACATTTAAAAATTCTAGGATGAAATCTTCCATGCCGGCGATCATAACCTTTAACTTATTCAACAGCAAATTGTAGAATATCACTGCCGGGATAGCGGCAAATAAACCTAAAGCCGTGGCGATCAGGGCCTCAGCTATGCCGGGTCCGACAGTGGCCAGGTTTGCCTGCCCCATGTTCGAAATTTTCTGGAAAGAACTCATGATCCCCCACACCGTGCCGAAAAGCCCTATAAAAGGCGATACCGACGCAGTGGTGGCCAGGAACCCGTTTAACCGTTCAAGCCTGACGATTTCCCCATTAGATCCTCTTATTAGCGAGCGGTGTACGCTCTCTAAATTCATCCCGCCGGGAAGATTCGGGCTCCCCAACTTCAACGATAGTTCCCTGTAGCCGCTTTTAAATATTTCAGACAGGGGATTATTACGGTGCAGGGAGGCAAATTTGTTGATATCGGAAAAATTTTTACTTTTCCTGAAATAGTCGACAAATTTCAGGGAATTCTTCTTTGCTTTCGAATATTCGGTCAATTTAAAGATAATGACTGCCCAGGATATGATCGAAAAAATCATCAGGATCAGCATGGTGAATTTCCCAATAGGAGTAGCTCCACTGATCAGGGCAAATAAACCTCCGCTGCCGGCCGAACCGGGTAATGCTGTAAACAATACGTTTTTCATATGCATAAGTTACCACAATTCGTTATAAAATTCAACTCTCAACCGGGTAACTATCCGGTTTTGGGCAAAATCCAAACAGTACAGTACATAAGGCATGTAAATGCCGCGAAGCGGCTTATTGGCTGGGGATGCCGTCCCCAGCCGGGTTTTACTGGATCTCTATCATGGCGATGGTGACATCATCGTCGATCTTAACATGATGAGTGAAAACCTTAACTTCGTCATATATTTTATCGAGCAATTTGCCGATAGACATATCCGCGCCGTTCTTGTATGCTTCGATCAATCTATCTTCGCCATATTCTTCGTCGTCCGGGTTTTTGCCCTGGGTTATCCCGTCTGAATAAAATAGTATCCTGTCGCCTTTTTCCAGGAAAACTTCCTTCTCTTCAAAATCCGATTCCTTAAATATGCCGACGAAAAAACCTTCTGTATTCAGGAGCTCGATTCTCCCGGTTTTTGCCCGCAGCAGTAATGGGGGAGGATGGTTGGCATTGGTGTAAACGAATTTCTTCTCCTCTTCAAAATAGATGCCGTAAAAAGAGGTAAAGTATTCACCGGAATTCAGATAGGTGAAGAATTCCTTGTTCAGCATGACATATATTCCTTCCGGGGACAACACTTCTTTTGCATACAAAGAAAAAAAGACCTTCAACATAGATGAAATGAGGGCTGCCGCCATGCCATGACCGGAGATATCGGAAATAAAATACCCGTAAGTGTTTTCTTCGAGATGAATCATGTCGATAAAATCACCGGATACTTTCGAACAAGGTTCAAAAATAAAGTCGCTTTTTATACCTTTGAATTTTGAAATATCATCCTTTTTAGGTAAAAAGGTATTTTGAAATTCGTGGGCTAAGTTCAGTTCGAAATCAAAATCATCACTGGTTTTTTTGTACTTGAGTAGGTCTTTGTAAATGTCGAAATCCTCAATATCGTGTGCCGGTACATCGCTTTCTTTTTTATCATCCGCATATTTAGTCAATTTAACACAGTTACCGATTTCGTTATACTGCACTTGGTCGAAAGCGTGCATGGCCATCAAAATCCCTTTGCCGTGCTCTTTTAAAAAGTTCTCCGGGTTTTCCGGGTCCGGGATACTGGAGAGATCAAAGCCCTGCCCCTTGTCTTCGATCTCGATCCTTAAATAATCAGGGGTGGAAAAAACTCTTATGATTACATGTTTATCATGAAATTCGGGTTGGCAGGCTTTCTCTCTTAAGCAGCGGTTATAATCTCCCTTTTCCAGCAGTTCTTGCTTTTCCGTGTACGAAATATTCAGGTTGCCGTGTTCCACGGCATTAATCAGCAGTTCCTGTAACCCGTTTTTCATAAAACTTATATCCTCGGAAATATAATCTATATTCGAGAAAATAAAATTAACTACCGGGGCTATAATGTAAATATCGTTAGGCATACGCAGTTCTCTTTTTTCCCACTGCACAAAGGACGAACTGAGTTTAACCTTGATCTTCCTGAATAGGGTGTCTATTTTGTTGATCAGGTAGCGTAAATCTTTGGGCTTAAAGGGCTTCTTTAAAAGGTCGAGAGCGCCGTTTCTCATGGCGCTGAGTATCAACTGCTTGTCGGAAAACCCGGTGATAATGATTATAGGTACGTCTTTGTTGATTGCTTTAATTTCCTTCACCACGATATTCCCGTTCTTGTCAGGCAGTCTCATATCGGAGATCACAATGTCCGGTAAAAATTCACGAAACTTCTCGATACCTTCGTTCCCTGTCTCTGCCAGGATGACTTCATAATTATAGATCAAGAAGAAGTCTTTCAGGTATTCGAGTAAATCGTTGTTGTCATCAATTATTAGTATAGTTCCTTTAATACTCATTGTTAAATATTCATCTCCCTGATTTTCATTACTTGCTTATCATCTATAATAGAAATGAGAAACCGTTTAGCATAGTAGATGCAGGGGCGGTATTTTTTGCGGATAAACTTCTAAATATTAAAAAGTTTATCCAACTTGATTGCCCTGAATAGAGCTTTTATCTCTTTGTTTAGGTTTTCGATATATATTTGGCCACCTTTAGCCGTGAAATTCTTATAGAAAATCAATAATTTACCGATACCGGAACTGCCGATAAAATTAACCTCTTTAAAATCGAAAACCACCTCTTTGGCGCCACCATCCACAACCACGTTCAGTGCTTTTTTTAGACTTTCGGCCCCGGGAATGTCGATGCTTCCCGACAGGAACATAATAATCTTGCTGCCTTCTTTTGTTTCTTTAATGTTCATTGTGCAATCTCCTTATTTTGAGTTTTTACTCTTTTCTTTTACTTGCTCTATGGTCTTTAAAATAAAGGGCTGACTCTTATTTACACTTAAGGAAGCGTCGAATGCTTTTAATGCCTCCTTGTAATCTTTTAAGTTGAGAAATGTGAAGCCCAGCAGGTTTAAAACTCTTATGTCGCTGTTATAGCTCTCGTTTGCTTTGATGAGTTCACGCAGTGCTTTTTCATAGTCTTTCATGCCGTAGAGGGCAGTTCCTTTTATTAAGTGATATTCAAAGATAAAATCCTTGCTATCTTTTAATTTTTCAACTTCAACCAGTACCTTAGTATACTTTTTCTGCCGGTTTAAAAGGTTTAAAAACCGGGCGGCCCCTTCAAAAAAATCAGCCTTGTTCTCGAGACATCTTTCGTAATATTTTTCAGCGGCCGGGTAATTCTCCACGGTTTCAAATTGTTGTCCCATTAGATAATAGAAATAGAAGGGATTATTGAGACTCGATCTTTTAAAAGACTCCCTGGGGTAAGCGAAAGTTTTAAAAGGTGAGATAGTGAATTCCGCTCCTCTTGAATCCAGGAGGATGTCTAATTTATTGATTAGTTTTACACTCAGTTCATAATAGTCGGATTGTAATCCTTCCCGGCTAAGTTTGTACAGGATGTTCAGGTTTTTTTTAAAGGCATAGTTTTTTAAGGGCAGTGTGAATCTTTTTTCGAATTTAGCCCTTTCGCTTAAACCGTTTAATTTGACCTCTACCCGGCCATTTTCCCACAGTTCTTTATTCAGGTTGTAGACCCCGATTAGGAGATAGGGGGTCTCCTGCAGTTTGAACGTATTTTCCGTGTCCACGAATAATTTTTCGTTCCCGATTTTGTAAGGGTAGAAAAAATTCCCCGGCTGTGTTTCTTTTTTATAACCCAGGACCGGTTTGCTCAGGTTCGGCATCGTACCCGCGGGTATTACCTTTATTTCTTGATCGAAATAGGTAAATTCTTTTCCCACTGTATTTTTAGCAAAGACCATCAGGGTATACTTGCCGGGGATAACCGGGAAGGAATCGTGTATAACCAGGCCGTTACCTTTTAGAGAATTTACTTTATCGTGATCGACATAGAACTCGAAGTTCTTCGTATACTGGTAGACGAACTTTTCACCTTGCTTTAGACTGACTGTGAATTCGAAATTGAAGAAGTATTTATCTCTATCTTTACTATAGGCCACGGAAATTTTCTTCGGTTTTAATGAAATATTGACAAAACTAAAACCGAACCTTTCGTACTTGGTTATGGATACTAAGCGGGTATTCTCGATGTAATTTACCGAGGAATCAACATCCACAAAACCTTTGTACTTTAAGAAATTGGTGGCATAAGATACATTGATCCGCCTTTTCGGGGATTCGTAGATATTGTTAAGAATCACATTGGTCCGTAAAGAAGGTTTAAGACCCGGGGCGTATTCGTTGGGCACCATGGTTACCGAGGGCATTGCCAGGCCCGGGGCCAGTTCCAGGATTTTGTCGTAAAGATCTATTCGGTTGTCGATATCCACCGGTAGAGCCTTGATGAGCAGCGCCTGGGGACCATCTATGGCAGGGCTGTAGAATTTCCACTCCGTCATATTTTGGGGTCTATAGTACATGATAGTAAAATATGTCGGCAAACCGAGTCCTTTATCGCCGTGATAGTACCAGACCTGGGCGGGGTAGAGACCGGCTTTGCTTTCGTAACTGTCTATATTATTCGGTTTTCCCAGGATCATGTAGAATTTTCCCATATCGGTCATCCAGCCCGGTTTTGAGGAGCCTTTTTTGAACTCCTTATTCACATAGATGAATCTCTTTTCGATCTGTTTTTTATATTCGTTTACCGGGGTGCCCGGGGTGGGGTCTCTCTGCATCCAGAAAGTGCGGATAAATATATTCCTATCTCTATTGTTTTTAAGGAGCAGGAAAACGTTTTTTTCTTCTTTCGTGGCAATATAGCTAACCATATCGTACCAATATTTGTGCGGGGGGTGAAGCTCTCTATATAGGCTTCGTTTTTGTTTGGAGGATATTTTGGTTTTTTCCTTCGTATAGCCGACGACAAAAAGAAGACAAAACATAATCAGAATTAATAGCGCTTTTTTTCTCATATGCAGATTTTATATTATCTGGGCCTTAAAGTCAAACGGTAAGTTCCAAATTTCCATCAAAAATTGTTTTTGGCCTGCCCCTCATAGGTTCCCCGTGCCGCGGGGCCGTGCTGCCGGGGTAGTGATTTGAGGATAACTGCGCCGCTGATGAATAAGATTAGAATACTCAGTACGCCGAACCGGGAATGGCCGGTAAGGCGGGTAATGACGCCCATAATAAAAGGCCCTGAAATGGCGGCGAATTTGCCGAAAATATTGTAAAACCCGAAGAATTCCGCTGAACGTTCGGCAGGGACCAATTTCCCGAAATAGGAGCGGCTGAGGGCCTGTATGCCGCCCATGGAGGTGGCTACTAAAAAGGCGATAACCCAGAATAAAACCGTTCTCACCGTCAAGTTTGAAAAGGAAGGTAGAAAAAAGGCCAGCAGGGTGATGAACATGTATACGCCGATACCGGTAAGGATCATCGGTTTCGCCGAATATTTATTTGCCAGGGAGCCGAAGAGCAGGGCGAATGGAAAAGCCACCACCTGGATCATTAAAATTGCCAGGATCAACATGGCCGGTTTTAGGCCGATATCCATGCCGTAGGCCGTAGCCATACTGATAATGGTATCTACGCCGTCGATATAGAAAAAATAAGCGAGCAAAAAAAGAAACACCTGTTTGTATTTCCTGATTTCTTTAAATGTATCGAGCAGTTTGAGAAAGCCGTCTTTGACCGGGTTTTGGGTTTTTGGCGCGAAATGTTTATGTTTGACGTTTCTCAGCATGGGGATGGAGAATACCGACCACCAGGCGGCGGCGATAAGAAATGCTATTTTTGCCGGCAGCGGGGCGATGGCAGCCGCATTCTCCGCTTTCTCCCAAAACAGCATAATAAAGATAACCAGCAGGAAAGGGACCGCGGCGCCGATATAGCCATAAGCGTAACCGCGGGTGGAGATGATGTCCATCCTTTTTTTTTCGGTCACATCCACGATAAAGGAGTCGTAAAACAGGTTGGCCCCGGCCCAACCCACCCGGCTGATAATAAATATAATCAAGCAGGATAGCCAGGCCCCCGGGCCGGCAGCGGTGAGCAGCACTGTAAAAGCGATGCCCAGGCAGAGAAAAAAGATAAAAAATTTCTTTTTCAGGTCCTGGAAATCGGCGATAGCGCCCAGGATAGGGGCCAGTACCGCGAGAATTAAGGACGCCAGGGAATTGGCGAAACCCCAGTTGGCGGTAGAGACCGCGTCGGGGATGCCTTTAGAGGCGATCTCCTTAAAAAAAATCGGCATAATGGTCGTCACCACGATCAGCACGAAGGCGGAATTACCCACGTCGTATAGAATCCAACTTTTTTCTTCTTTGGTCATATTTTTTTCCTGGAAAACCTATTATAGAGAATATTTCCTTGAATTGCAACCGGGATGCAGCATTCAGCATTCGGCATTCAGC
>JAGLSW010000023.1 GCA_023135565.1 Candidatus Aminicenantota bacterium
CCTGGGCCTGTCGGGCGAGGATGTTCTTGTGAGTATCACTAAAAAGGGTTTCCAATTTTCCTACACCCGCACCTTTCCCGGGAACACCGAATACAGTTTCAACGCCGGCTTCGACAGCCTCACCAATATGAGCGGCGGCGGCAGCGGCAAGATAGGAATAAAGCAAAAATTGGACTTCGGCAAATTAGGCTCCACGAAGGTGGACCTCCAGGTCAGCGGGGACTTCTTGCTGTCACTAAAGGGGAAGATTGCCCGCGCCACCTTCCAGGGGGCGTTCCGGTTCCAGGGCCAGGATTTTTCCATAGCCAAATTCGACCTGCAAACAGACGCCTCGCCGCTTAAAGACTTCGTCGTGATCCTGGCTAAGAAAGTCCTGGCTGAAATCCGGGCATTCCTTGCCGGTGCCGACCAATGGCTCAAGTGGGTCGATAAAGGGATAATGGAATTGGCGCAGGGTGCGGCCCAGGTGGGCGATGCACTGAAAAATGTCTATAAACTCTCATCCGACGCCATTGCCTCAAAGACAAAGGCGATACTCAAATATGGCGCCAACCAGACCGCCCAGGCGCTGAACGGGGCCAAATACGCTTCCGGTACCGCGGTGAAGTCGTTAAAGAAGGCCGGTTACGCCGCTTACGACACGGGCATGGCGTTGAAAAACACCTTTAAGAGCGGCGTCGACGATGCGGCCAAACTGCTGAAATCCGCCGGTTTTAACGCGGACCAGGTGGGCAGCGCCCTGAAAAGCACGTTCACCAACAGCGCCTCGGCGGCTGCCAAAGCATTGAAAAATGCCGGTTTCAACGCCGACCAGGTGGGCAGCGCCCTGAAAGGCACCTTCACCGACAGCGCCGAAGCCGCCGGGGAAGCGCTCAAAGCCGCCGGTTACACCGCTGAACAAACGGCCAAAGTGATGAAGAAAACCTACGGCGCCTCGGCCAAAGCAGTCTCTTCCTATATGAAAAAAGGCTACAATCTAAGCGGCAAGGCGGCGGAGGGAGTGCTGAAAGGAGCGGGTTACACTTCCTCCCAGGTCAACGATGCGCTGAAATCCGTGTTTAATTATTCGCCCCATGTTAAGGTGCCGCATGTCAAGCACGTCAAAGTGCCGCATGTCAAGTCGCATGTAAAAGCGCATGTAAAAAAAAGTCATGTAAAAATCGGGAAAAAAAAGAAAAAGAAGAAAAAGAAGAAGAGGAAGGGAAAAGGCTAATTTCCTCCCCAGCAGTGATTTAACACAAAGGAAAAATCGCATGTAAAAGTATAATAATTGCCCTTCTTGCTGCACTGCCTATTGCGCTGCTTTTTTTTGATTTTGAACGATTTGTTGTATATTTTGAACGATTTGTTATAGAAATTCTTTTTTTTTCCTGGTACAATGTCGGATGATGGAAACCCTTAGGTTAAGGGTTTGTTAAATATGATAGAAAAATAGGGTTTTGAAAGTTTCCCCTTAAAAACTTTTGAAGGTACGACAAAATAAGGAGGTAAAACATGCCATATACACATTTTAGGTACATCGCCTATCAAGTCCCCACTTGCGCTAAAGACAAGGACGGGAATACTATCTTCGAAATATCTCCCCAAAATAAAAATCTAAAGAAAGCTGCTGTTCCCGATCTAAAGGGCGATGTTAAGAAGCTTGGAGAAGATGCAAAGGCAAGAGTAACCAGGTTCCTGGCAGTATTAAAACATGCCCACGCTGAAGTCCAGAAAATCAAGGGGGACAATAAAAACACGTTAAAAATTTTCATGGCCCCTGAATTCTATTTCAGACCGACGGGCAAGAGTCAAACCACCGGGGAACCGGCCTATAGTTACGAGGAGTATAAAGCCATTAAAGATGTACTGCGTAAAACCATAAGCGAAGGTGACACATTTAATAATTGGCTGGTGGTTCCCGGTACCATTATCTGGAAATGGACCGGCAGCACTCAAAAACGACCGAACCCATCGCAACTGAAAGCCTATTTCAATACTTCATTATATATAAAAGGTAGCACTGGTTCCTCCACAGAAAAAGCCTCAAAGGTTTTAGAAAAAGCATGGGCTTCGCCCGTTGACGGCCTACCTACAGGCAGGCATGGCACCACCCACACGGCAACCGCCGACAAAGGAACATCAAGTGAACTGTATGTAAAGTACTATGGGCAAGATAAATTAAGAAAACATGTGTTTAGTTACGGTGGGGTGAGGTTGGGCCTGGAAATATGCCTCGAACATTTACTCCATCGGCTTTTCAGCAATGACGCCAATAACGGTGGGTTATTAACAGCTACACTTCCCTTTCCGGGCTATACCGACATTCATTTGCAACTGCTAACCGCAGGGGGGATGCCTATTGATAAAAAAGCCATAGCCGCCCGTCTAAACGGTTATATCATGCGCAGCGACGGCATGGGTTCAAAGCTGCAAACCAATCTTTGTAAAGTGACAGGGATCATCGCCGGCAACACACCCGCTGCCCTCGATCCAAACCCGGACCCTGCCACCAATACGAAATGTTTTAGCGATGATAGCCGCAACGTTGAGAGAACCTATGCTATCTCGGGCGAAAGCAGCCTGGCTATCCTTCGCCCCCCTAAATACGGCGACAAATACTGGTTCCCACAAAAGATAAAAGTATATAAACGCCACCGAGTGTAGTTTAATGCAAAATCCAAAGAAGGAGAAACGCCATGAATTTTACACAACTTAAAACAAGATTGGGCATAGCGGATGGTACGATTAAAGATAACAGCATCACGATCTCGACAAATACGCTGACCGGTAATATCGCTAAGTTAATAAGGTATTGTTATGACGGGCAGCCCATTGTTATCACCAATGCCGAACTCGTATCCACAGATGATGAAAGCCAGGCTATTATCATAAAAGGCACGTCGAGCTTTTTGCTCATTCCCAACCTGCCGGTTGAACTGTACGCTTCCATAGATAGTAACCAAAAAGCGCAGCTATTACTGAAATACTCCCTGATCGGGGATATGCCGAAACCGGACAAATGGCACTTTTCACGAAGTTTCCCCGAATTACCCAGGGTCATCGACAGAGATAAACCCATCCTCTTCGACCGCGCCACCCAGGAAACGACGGTAACTGAAAGCGTCCCTTTGGACGACCTATACCTGTTTAATTCTTTTTATATGGTGACCAGCAGCCCGCAGCAAGAGCCGGACTTTAACGTAAACCTGGGATGGGGCATCAATTTTGTCAGCCGCCTTCGCCCCTTAGGATTCCTGGGTATTATTGAAAATGTGTTCCAGTATACAACCCAATTAACCGTTTACGGCACCATAAGAAAACCGCTGCCCAACCAAACAGCCAATAACCTGGCCCGCCAATACCCCTCGTCCCTGGAACATTTTATCTATCCCTGGAATATCGTGGAGGATTTCCCCGAAGGGTTGCCCGGTATTTTACTGCAGGTGGACTTAGGACTCGATTACAGCATCGCTAAGGATAAGATCCAATTTAAAGGCGAAAAACTCTATATTTACACCCCTCTCGATGATGACTGGACGCTTGGGGACACCAACCCGAGATTTGTGCCTACACAAGCCTATACCGGGAAAATTTCGCTGCCCGGGGCCGGTATCGAAATCGATATGGTGGCCCCCTCAGAGATCGGTATGGATGAGTTCCAACTGATCGGTTTCTTTGAAGGGATTTCCCTGTCGAATTTATCTCAAATGGTAGGTTTAACCGGTTCAAGTAAAAGCCCCCTGGAACAATTGCCCGACAGTATTAAAAATATGGGTGAAAAATTAGGCCAATTGGAGTTGACCGGCGCCAGTGTGGCCATCGACTACAATTCGCTAACAGATATCCATGTATCTTACGCCTCCTTTACTATCGGCATGCCCGATTTGAACTGGCAAATCTGGGATGACCACTTCCAAATCGATAATATTTATTGCCACTTCGACATCTATTATCCCTTTAGTACCTCCAGGGAAAACGATACACCCTATGAACGGGAATATATCGTCACCGTATATGGGCAACTGCAAATCGAAGGTGTGCCTTTTAAGGTTTTTGCCGGTAATCAAGACGGCTTTACCGTATACGCAGAGATGGCGGAAGCACAGACCATACCCCTGGAAAAAATCTTGAAAACCTATGCGCCCGGCATCCCCACTCCCAGCGATTTGACTATCGATTCATTCAGGTTGGAGGTTGCGCCCGGGAAACAGTACTCCATGGCATTGGCCATGGCGGGGGAGCCCAATCCCTGGGTCATCTCGATAGGGCCAAAAAAATTCAAGGTAGAAGATGTATCCATGGGGTTCAGTTACCCCCATGGTGGGCCTATTTCCGGTTCGATCAGCGGCACCATCGCCTTCGGCAGCATCGCTTCTCTTTCCATTGCTTACGACATCCCCGGCGACATCATCATCCGCTCGATGATCCCGGAGGTCAGGCTTAAGCAGTTGACCAACCTTTTGACCAATCAAAAAGTCTCGCTACCGGGGAACTTCGATCTTACATTTATCGACAGTTACGTAATGCTCAAAAAACAAGAACAAAATTACCAGTTCATATTAGGCACTCAAATAGAAGATTTCGGCAGCCTCGCCTTCCAGGTGGAAAGAGTGGGCGGCAAGTGGGGCTTTGCCGCCGGGCTGGATATGAGCTCCGGTATGCCCTCCGCTATTAAAGGATTGGAATTCTTCGAATTTTTCGAAAAATTCGTTACGCTGCAAAAGTTCATGATCGTGGTCTCTTCGATCGATAATCCCGACTTCACCTTCCCGGATATGGCCGCTTTCCAGGTGCCGGCCATTGCCTCGAAACAGGTCAATCTGCCCGTGCATGCAGGCGGCGTTATCTCCGGGCTCAACGTCTACGCCCAATGGCAGCTTGACATGGAGAACAAAGCCCAAAAACTCCTCAAAAACCTGCTGAAACTGGATTCCGCAATTATAGGCATGACCCTCCAGGTGGGTTTGAACCCCCGGGAACAATCGCGGCTCTATATGAG
>JAGLSW010000230.1 GCA_023135565.1 Candidatus Aminicenantota bacterium
TCAAACTTTTTTAAAAGTTTGGCTCCCGGCAGGGCCGCCGGAGGCGAGGTGTTTTTTTAGTAAGCAAGAAACGTTTTTTTGTTTGTAATTTGGGGCTTGTAATTTGTAGTTTACCCCCTGGGGTGGAACTGCTTGTATACTTTCAGCAGGTCGGAATAATTCAGGTTGGTGTATTTTTCGGTGGTAGTTAGGTTGGAATGACCTAAAAGTTCCTGGATCACGCGCAGGTCGGCGCCCCGCTGCAGCAAATGGGTGGCAAAAGAGTGCCGGAAAAGGTGAGGGTATATGCTGCGGGACGACTGCATCACTTCCCGGAAAACGTCTTGCAGGATGCGTTCGATGGAGCGGTCGGTGATCTTATTTCCTTTGGAGTTTAAAAATATAAATTCGTTCTGGGTTTTGAATTTTTCCCGGGCCGCTTCTAAATAGCGCAGTAATATCTGCCGGGCTTTATCGTGGAAAGGGACGATGCGTTCTTTTTTTCCTTTGCCTAATACGCGGATCAGTCCTTCTTCGAAATCGATGTCTCCCCGTTTCAGGTTGGTCAATTCAGAAATTCTCAGCCCGGTGGCATATAAAAATTCAAAAGCGGCTTTGTTTCTTAGAGTCAGGAACTTGTCTTCCGGCAGGTTATCGAGGAACCGGTTCATCTCTTTTTCGGTCAGCAGTTGGGGCAGTTTTTTTTCGATTTTGGGTGATGAGATGACGTCGAAGGGATTTTTCTCGATTTTGCCCTGCCGCACTAAGTAGGTATAAAAAGACTTGACTGCATAGATTTTCCGGGACATAGTGGCTTTGTTTTTGGTTTTCAGGAAGATGGTGGATAAAAAATCGCGGATGGTGTCTTTATTGACGGTTTGTTTGCTTTCGTGGAAATAGTTGAAAAACTGTTCGATGTCCTGGCGGTAGGCTTTTATGGTATTTTCGGAGAACTGTTTGATGAACCCTAAGTGCTCTAAGTACTCTTTTAGATACCGGCTTTGTCTATCCATTTGGCCATTTCTTCCAGGGCAATTTTGGCCTTCATCTCCTTCTTCTGCTTCTTGCTCATACGCCCGGTTTTGATGTCGGGCAGCAAACCGAAAGTAAACTTAGTAGGCCGGAAATCTTTCCAGTTGGCATTAGAAATATAATTGATCAGGGCACCGCAGGCTGTGCTCTCAGGCAGGTTGTACTGCGGTTGGTTCAATACCCTCTGGGCTGCCAGCGTCCCGGCTATCAGGCCGGAACTGACGGACTCTACATATCCTTCCACGCCGCATATCTGACCGGCAAAATAAAGGTTGTCTTTCTGCTTGCATTGGTAGTATTTGTTGATAATCAGCGGGCCGTTAATATAAGTGTTGCGGTGCATGCGCCCATATCTTTCAAATTCTGCTTTTTCCAAACCGGGGAGCTTGCGAAAAATACGCTTCTGCTCGCCCCATTTCAGCCGGGTCTGGAACCCTACCATCTGGTAAAAATCCTTCTGTAAATCGTCCTGCCTTAACTGGATAACCGCATGGGGCATCAGGTTGGTGTTAGGGTCGATTAAACCGACGGGCTTTAAAGGACCGAAAGAGAGCGATTTCTCCCCCCGGGCGGCAATCTCTTCTATAGGCAAACAGGCTTCAAAAAAAATGCCCTTTTCAAATTCCTTTATGTCTACTTTTTCGGCTTCGATTAAGTCACGCACAAACTCCATGTACTGCTCTTCATTCAGGGGGATGTTGACAAAATCAGCGCCGCCTTTATCATAACGGGAGGCTAAGTAAACTTTATCGAAATCTATGGTTTCGGCGTTTATAATCGGGCAGGTGGCGTCGAAAAAGAATAGGTTCTTACGCATGGTGATTTTGGTCAGGCCGGCGGCTAAACTGCCGCCGGTCAGGGGGCCGGTGGCAATGATGACCGGGAATTCGCTGTCCGGGATGTCTGCGACTTCTTTTTTGATAATCGTAATCCCGTCCATTTTCTCGATTTTCGCGCTAATGTTTTCCGCCAGCTTGATGCGGTCCACGGAAAAACTGCTGCCCGCAGGAACACGATACTCTTCAGCGACCTTGATAAAAAAAGAGTCGAGCATTTTGAGTTCTTCTTTTAACAAACCGGAGGGGGTGGATAACTGCGTGGCTCCTAAAGAATTAGAACATACCAGTTCACCCAAAAAACCGGTTTTGTGGGCTTCGGTTTGGACGCCGGGTCTCATTTCGTATAAATCCACCGCGACACCACGTTTTACTGCTTGATAGGCGGCTTCGACTCCTGCCGGACCGCCGCCGATTACGATGACTTTATCTTTCATTTTTTGTTTTCTTGCCTCCGGCGGCCAGGGGGCTCTTTTGAAAAACCGCCCCCTGGACCCCCACAAAACTTTTGCTAATCTCTTGTTTTAATTAGTTTTTTGACGATTCTGCTGCCGGTTCTTTATTCTTGCTTTTGCTGCTCTTGCGCTTGGCTCCCGCTTCTATATAAGTGCAGTCAGGATAACCGCTGCAGCCTACGAAAAATCTCCTGGTTTTCTTGGAAAACCTCTTCAATAAAGGTTTTCCACAGGTAGGACAGTCGCCTAATTTCTCGTCCCTGGCGGCTTCTATGAAAGTGCATTTGGGATAACCGGAACAGCCGATAAAATAACTCCTGGTCTTACGGGAATAACGTTTTACCAGGGTTTTACCGCACCCGGACACAGGACAAATACGGTCTAAGGGTTCGTCTTTCTTGACTTCTTCACTGCCGCTGCCGGTAAATTTCTCCGTATGCTTGCAGTCGGGATAACCGGAGCAGCCGGTAAACCAACCCCTGGTTTTGAAGGAGTATTTCAGGATCAGTTCTTTCTCGCATTTGGGACATTTCTTCCCGGTGGTTAACTGGATTTTTTCCTTATCATTCACCCGCTGCAAATCCACCATTAGCTTTTTATAAAAACTATCGATGCCTTCTATCCAATCTAAACTGCCTTCGGATACCTGGTCTAACTGCTTCTCCAAATCCGCGGTAAAATTGTAATTCATTATGTCTTTGAAGTTCTCATCCAAATATTCCAGCACGTTAGTGCCGAGAAAGGTGGGGGTGAATTTGCCTTCCTCTTTAAAAGCATATGCCCGCCTGCCTAAAGTGTCGATAATGGTGGCATAGGTAGACGGCCTGCCGATACCTTTCTCTTCCAGCACTCTTACTAAAGAAGCTTCCGTATACCGGGCCGGGGGTTTGGTGAAGTTCTGTTTGGGGTCGAGTTTTAAAAGCTTGAGAAGTTCTCCTTCTTTTAAGGCGGGCAGTTCATCCAGGTTACTTTTGGTCTTAAGAACTTTGTTAAAACCGGGGAATTTTACGATTTCCCCTTTGGCGGTAAAAAGATAATCGCCGTTGCCAACCTCGAAAACAGTCTCTTCCACTTCCGCTTCTTTCATCTGCGAGGCCAAAAAACGGTCCCAGATCAATTTGTAAATTTTTAACTGGCCGGCATTGAGGTATTTTTTTACCTCCTCGGGCTTGCGCAGGGGCAGTGTCGGACGGATGGTTTCATGGGCGTCCTGGATTTTTTTCTTGGTGCTGTAATAATTGGGCTTATCAGGATTGTATTCGGGACCGAAATTACCGCTGATGAAATCTTTTGCCGCGCTCCTGGCTTCATTGGAGATGCGGTAAGAGTCGGTTCTCATATAGGTGATCAAACCTGTTCTTTCACCCTGCCCTAAATCGATGCCTTCATAGAGGCCCTGGGCCAGCCTCATGGTGCTCTTGACCGGGAGATTGAAGCGGCGGTAGGATTCCTGCTGCAAAGTAGAAGTAATCAGGGGAGGCAGCGGCCTGCGTTTCTTGAGCTTCTTTTTGATTTTCTCCAATATATAATCATGCCGCCCCAATTCGGTGACTACCGTGTCGTTTTCCTCTTTGTTGGAGATTTTTATCTTTTTCTTTTTATGTTTTTCTAACTTCGCGTTGAAAGACGGTTTTTGGGAACCTTCTAATTGGGCGGCTATGGTCCAGTACTCTTCAGGATCGAAAGCCTGGATTTCCCGCTCCCGCTCCACGATCAGTTTCAGGGCGATGGACTGTACCCTGCCTGCGGATAAGGGGCCGCCTAACTTTTTTTGCAGCACGGGGCTGATTTTATACCCGGCCAGGCGGTCCAACAGCCGCCGCATCTGCTGCGAATTTACCTTGTCCATGTCTAAGGCCATGGGGTTTTCTACGGCCTGGACAATGGCCTGTTTGGTAATCTCGTTAAAAAAGATGCGCTGGATGTTGTTATTGCTCCCTTTCAATAATTCCTGCAAATGAAAAGCGATGGCTTCGCCTTCCCGGTCGGGGTCGGGGCCCAACAGTATCGTTGTGCTTTTCCGCGACAGTTTTTTTAATTCTTCGATGATGTGTTTTTTATCTTTTAATTCCTCATAATAGGGTTTGTAGTTTTTTTCCACATCGATACTCAGGATCTTGGGATTCAGGTCCCGCACATGTCCCATGGAAGAACTAACGATATAGCCGGGGCCTAAGTACTTGGAGATGGTATTAGATTTGGCCGGCGATTCAACTATAATCAATGTTTTCTGCTTCATCTGTTTCTTTTATATCCTCCTGCTTCTTGAAAAACGACATTCTTTAAAATCAATCCCATTAATAGGGAAATGATCTCCGAAACCGAAAAGTCTATGTTTTCTACGAAATAGTCTATACTATTTAACTCATTTAGTGCCATTAAGTCAAGTATTTTTTCCTCTTTTTTTGAAAAATTAAATTTTTCCGCCCCTTTTTCTCTTTTTAACTGGATGCCGTACTCTTCCAGGATGTCATCGGCCGCGGTAATCGACTTTGCTCCCTGTTGGATCAAATAGTTCGTGCCCCGGCTTAAAGGGGAATCGATGCGGCCGGGAAAGGCAAGTATATCTTTGCCTTGTTCCAGGCCCAACCGGGCGGTTATCAAAGAGCCGCTTTTTTTGGCCGCTTCCACCACCAGCACGTGCTGCGAAATACCGGCGATGATCCTGTTCCTGATAGGAAAATAAAAAGGCCGGGGCACCGTATCTAAAGCAAATTCCGAAATGATACAGCCCTTTTCGATTATTTTGTCGATCAAACCGCGGTTTCCCGGGGGATAAAGATTGAGTAATCCGCCGGCATTTACGCCGATAGTTTTGCCTTCTTCTTTGAGGGCAATCTTATGGGCCATGGAGTCGATGCCGTAGGCCATGCCGGAGACGATGGCCAAACCGGCTTCGCAAAGATCGGGCAGGGTGTTTTGTAAACACAGCCAGCCGTAAGAACTGCCCTGCCGGGAACCTACCACGGCTATTTTTTTTGAATTTAAGATGGTTTTATCTCCCAACGCATAGATAAAACCGGGAGGGTCATAGATTTCCGCCAGCAGCGGCGGATAGTATTCTTCACCTTTAAAGATGAATTCGATGTCACTGCGCTGCGCTTTCCCGGCTTCTTCTTCGGCAGCCAGGAGGTATCTGTTCTTTATGTTTTCGATTTCTTCAGCGGCGAACCCGAAAGAACTGAGATCATTCCGGCTTAATCCCGGCAGTTCCGGGGCGTCGATATTGTGCTTTATTAGTCTCCTTTTCGCTTTCCGGTTCCTACAGGTGATAAGATAAAAAGCAATTACTGCGAGTTTAGATTCATCAAGATAAGACATAGTCGGAGGGGGGCAGGATGAGTACGGGGGTATCGGAATACATCACTACTTTTTCCGAGATACTACCTAAGAACTTTTCTATTCCTTTGCGCTGGTGTGTTGCCATGACGGTTAAATCGATCTTGTTTTTTTTGGCAACCGCCATTATCTTCTGAGCCGGTTCTCCCATTTCATAGAAGATATTCTCGATTTCATAATCGCTTTCAGCAGCTATGGCCATGATCTTTTGGTTGATTTTATCGATCAATTTGTCTCTTTTGAAAACCGGCACCTTATAGTTGAAAAACTCCGACACATGGACCACATAAAGAGCGGCGCCCAATTGCCGGGCCAGCGAGATAGAGTATCTCAACTCCAATAAGGACAGGTCGCTAAAATCGATGGGTGAGAGAATCTTTTTTATTTTGGGAGTGCGCCTGTTTTTGGGAATAACCATAACCGGGATGTCGGAATTCCTTATCAACCTGGAAGTGGTAGAACCGATTAAAATATTTTCGATTTCCGATATACCTTTTCTACCGACAAATATTAGGTCGATTTTCTTTTCCCGGGCACAGCGGATAATCTCTTCACTTTCTGTCCCTTCTACTACTTCCGCCTCAAAAGGAATCCCCGACTTGCGGCTGAAATTTGTAATTTTCTGCAGCGATTTCTGCCGGGTGTGAGCGATTGTTTTGAAAAGCTCGTCGTCTGTAAAAAAAGCAGTCTCATAAATCCAGTCTGAAAACTTCGGCAGCACATAAAGGGCATGGTTTTTGGTGGTTAGCATTTCCGAAAATAATTTCACATAAGGCAGGGAAAACCTGCTCTCTTTTGAAAAGTCCGTAGTCCATAAAATGTTGTTAATTTTTGATGAGATTTTCTTTTCCATTTTCTTATTACCTACCATGACTGTTACCGACCGATTCTTTTAATGTTTTCGACGGAAAAAATTTCACGATTTTCCTGCCCGGGATAATCATAGCTTCTTTGCTATTAGGGTTAATTACCCTTTTGGGCTGCCGTTCAACCACTTTAAAAGTTCCGAAATTCGATACCATAACTTTTTTGTTTTTGCTTAGATTCTCGACAATGACTTCGATCATAAGATCGACGAAACTATAGGCTTCAAACCTCTTGATGTTAAGTTTTTTGTAAATGCTTTCAGATATTTCTCTTTTATTCATTTATTACTCCCTAACACCATATGGAATTATCATATAGAAAACAAAAAGTCAAGCTTTTTCGGAATTTTTTTTGTAGTAATATCGGTTGTTTCAGGCGCTTTTTGCCTGAAAACGCAGCGTGGATGCGAGTTTCGGCGTTTTTGAAAAAAAATATTTTTTTTCCAGTAATATAGGCGATTTCAGGAAACCAGGAGGTTCCGGGAGGAGATCGGATGAACCCGGCTTGATGAATTGAGGCGTAAATTTTTCATCTCCGCCTTTCCTTTAAAAATAAAACCAAAGGGCTTGAATTTAATATGAGTTCGTATTCATATGGATGCGCACTCATATGAATTCCAGGTTGATGAACCTGGGATGCAAAAATTTCGTCCCGGTTGATCCGGTGAAAAATTAGAAAAAAGACTTGCCTTTGGTATTAGTTGGTGCTGATATTAGTCTGTGTTCATATGAATCCCAGGTTGAGATTTCGACTATCCAAATTTGTTATGGCAGAACACCTCATCATTCATCGTTTATAATTCATAATTCAGCCTGCTCAAACTTTTTGTTTTTAGACGAAAAAATGGTAAAATAGGAACGAGGTGAAATATGAACCGGAAACAGAATCGTTATTTTAAGCTTAATCCCGCAAACAGGAACAGGCATTGGGTTTTGTATCTATTATCGGCAGCGATGCTTTTCGGCCTGACCGCCTGCTCGAACCAGATCCACCAGGCCGCGGAAATCGGGAATGCCAAAAAGGTGGAAGCAATCTTAAAAGAAGACCCGGAGGCAGTCAACCGCAAGGATAGTTACGGCATGACTCCGCTGCATTGGGCGGTAGATAAAGGCCACAGGCGAGTGGCCGAAATTTTGATCGCCAATGGGGCGGACGTCAACGCCAAAGACAGTAACGGCGAAACCCCGCTGCGTTATGCCATCATCAATGAACACAGTTCTGTTGCCACCATGTTGATATTGAAGGGGGCGGAGGTTTCCGGCAGCGAGGAACAAGTTAAAGATATGTTGAAAAGCATCGCTCCACTGCACCGGGTGGCCCGGGACGGTGATGCGGAAAAGCTAAAATCTTTGATCAAAAAATATCCCGACCAGGTGAACGGCAGGGACGAAATCGGCAGGACGCCCCTTTACTGGGCGGCCCGGGCGGAACATATCGAGGTGTGCAAAGTCCTGTTGGCTAACAAAGCAGATATAAACGCCGCCAACCCGGACGGCTGGACCCCGCTGCATACTTCGGTCTACAACAGGAAGCCGGAATCTGTAGAGCTATTGATCGCCAATGGTGTGGATGTAAATGTGCAAAATAACGATGGCGAAACCCCGCTGCATTGGGCGGCCAGGAGGGGAAAAAAGAACTTGATCGAGCCTTTATTGGCTGCCGGCGCCGATGTGAAAATCAAAGACAACAACGGCAAGACGCCTGTGGATTGGGCGGATGACGAGGATACTGCGGCGCTGCTGCGCAACCCCGTGCGCACGGGGAGCCTATGAGCCGCTTCGCGGCAGGAGCAGCGTGTGAGTGCTTTTGATTCTAAATTATAAAAAGTTTTGTTCAAACTTTTTCAAAAG
>JAGLSW010000231.1 GCA_023135565.1 Candidatus Aminicenantota bacterium
CTTTTGAAAAAGTTTGAACAAAACTTCTGATGATTGAGAAGCGAAAGCGCTCACACGCTGCTTCTTGCGGCGGAGCCGCTTATCGCTCCCCCACGCGAGTGGGGCTTTTGATGAGCGAGGAGCAGTCCTTGTAGTGAGTAAAGGAGAAAAGAAAATGATAAGAAAATTAATAATGTTAACGGCAGTTTTACTTTTAATAGGCGCTGCCTGCCGGGCAACCGCGGAAAACAAAAAAGAAACGCCCGCACCAACCAAAGAAAGCAAAATTAAGGTAACCTTTATCGAATTAGGTTCGGTGCGCTGCATCCCCTGCCGTAAAATGATTCCCATCATGAAAGAGATCGAAGAAGAATACAGCGGTCAGGTCAAAGTCGTTTTTCATGACGTCTGGACAGACGAAGGCCGACCCTATGCCCGGAAACACGGCATCAAACTGATCCCCACCCAAATCTTCCTCGACGAAAATGGCAAAGAGTATTTCCGCCATGTGGGGTTTTTTCCCAAAAAAGAACTTGTCAAAGTGTTGGAACAAAAAGGAGCCAAAGCCACCAAAAAAAAACCCGAAAAAAAACAAAAAACCGGCGATAAGACCAACCCTCCCCCGAAAATAAAAAAATTATCAAAAGTTTTTGCGGGGGTGCAGGGGGCAGTTTCTTCAAAAAGCGCCCCCTGCCCGCCGGAGGCGAAATAAAATGATCGAAGGACTATTCACCTGGCTTTCCGGGTTAGTGGAGTCTACTTTATTACTCGCTCTTCTCGGCGCTTTTTTGTGGGGAATTTGCAGCATTTTATTAAGTCCCTGCCATTTAACCAGCATCCCCTTGATTATCGGCTTTATCGGCGACCAGGGGAAAATGAAAGTCAAAAGAGCCTTTCATATTTCCCTCGCTTTTTCTTTTGGAATACTGCTTACCATCGGGATTATCGGCGTGATCACCTCTTTATTGGGCCGCATGATGGGCGATATCGGCAAATGGGGCAACTATGTGGTGGCCGCGGTTTTTTTCCTGGTCGGTCTCTACCTGCTGGATATCATCCCGCTGCGGTTTCCCGGTCTGGGCCGCATCAAATCTAAAAAAAAAGGCCCGCTGGCGGCATTTTTGTTGGGTTTCATTTTCGGCATTGCGCTTGGGCCCTGCACTTTTGCTTTTATGGCTCCGGTGCTGGCAGTGGTTCTTTATTCATCTTCCGCAAATCTTTTAAACGGCATTTTATTATTGACGGCTTACGGCATCGGCCACTGCCTACTGATTGTGCTGGCCGGGACCTTTACCCAGTGGGTACAGCGCTATCTCGACTGGAACGAAAAATCCCAGGGCACAAAGATTTTGAAGAGAATTTGCGGAGTGCTTATTATTATCGGCGTCATCTACCTATTAACACTTTAGATTTTTTGATTTTTAGATAACCGGGATATTGAAGTTCCCCGGGTATTCATGGTATAATAAAAATCTCAATGAATTTTGAAATCACAGGACGTTTGTGGAGGTACAAATGAAAAAGATATTGATGAGTCTATTTATCATCTCCTTTGTTTTTTTACCGCTTTTTTCCAAAGCCACCATCAAATTCAAAGAAGAGGCCGTAAACTTCGGAAAAGTCGACGAAGACAAGTTCGCAAACCTGCAATTTGAATTCGAGAACATCGGCGACAGCTTGCTGGTTATAAAAAGGCTTCTGCCTTCCTGCGGCTGTACCACGGTGGGTTTAAAAAAGAAAGAGTATAAGCCCGGGGAAAAAGGGGTTATCCCGATAAAATTTAAACCCAAAGGTTACTACAGCCATGTCACCAAGGTCATTACCGTGCATACCAACGACGAGGCGCGTCCCACCATAAGACTGCGACTCTCGGGGGAAGTCATAGTAAAATTCTTTGCCCAGCCGGAGTTGGAAACGAAAGAGCTTGATTTCGGAGAAGTCGAAGTTGGCAAAAGATACGAAAAGCAAATCAAAATCAAAAACAGCGGCACCATCGACCTGGAAATGACGGAAGCCATTCATCCTCCTGAAATTATTCCCGAATTTAGCAGTGTTAGAATCAAACCCAACCAGGAAGGCGATTTACTTATTGTGTTAAAGCCGACAAAGGCGGGTAAATTCCAAAAATGGCTGCGCATCCGCAACAATTCTTATAAGAAACGGGTAATGATGCTTAAAGTAAATGCCACAGTAAAATAGAGGGTCGGCAGCCCCAACCCATGAGCCGCTTCGCGGCAGGAGCCAACGATGGCCGTTTATTGAGTAGATAAGTGTATCGCTCATCAAAAGTTTTGGGAGTCCAGAACCCTTTTTCAAAAGGGTTTTGGCCGCCGGAGGCAAAGTAATTTAAGGAGGAATACTATGGAAGATAATAATATCGGCTGGATCGGCACAGGCGTTATGGGAAAAGCCATGGCCCTGAATCTTTTAAAAGAAGGGCGCCACATTTTTGCCTACAGCAGGACAAAAGAAAAAGCAAATGAATTGATCAACCGGGGCGCGGCCTGGTGCGACACCCCGGCCGAAGTAACAAAACACAGCAAAATTATCTTTACTATCGTGGGTTTCCCCGCCGACGTAGAGGAAGTAATGTTCGGCAGCGGCGGTTTGATAAACAATGCCGCCCCGGGGTCTATTATTATAGATATGACCACTTCCCAGCCTTCTCTTGCCAAAAAGATAAATGAAGCGGCCCAAAAAAGGTCTATCGACACTTTAGACGCCCCGGTTTCCGGCGGCGACGTGGGCGCCGGGGAAGGCAAACTGGCGATCATGGTGGGCGGCGCGCAAAAGGCTTACGACAAAATTCTTCCCCTTTTCAAAATCCTGGGTGAAAACATCGCCCTGTTAGGCGGCCCGGGCAGCGGGCAGCATACCAAAATGAGCAACCAGATATTGATCGCTTCCACCATGATGGGCACCGTGGAATCCCTGCTCTATGCCCAAAAAGCCGGGCTGGACCGCGACAGCGTGATCGACATCATCGGCAAAGGAGCGGCTGCTTCCTGGTCTATCAACAACTTAGGCCGGCGCATGGTGGCCGGCAACTTCGACCCCGGTTTTTTCATCAAACATTTTGTAAAAGATATGGGCATTGCTCTCGAAGAAGCAAGAAAAATGAACCTCTCTCTTCCCGGTCTGGCTTTAGCCAACCAGTTCTATATCTCCGCCATGGCCCTAGGTCTCGAGAACATGGGCACACAGGCCCTCTACAATGTATTGGAAAAATTAAACGATATGCAGCACCCGGCGGGTGCACCCTCTTAGCCGCTTCGCGGCAGTGAACCAAAAGTCGGAAATCCTAAACCCCCCAGTACTAACCAGGTTACAAGCTGCAATGTCCAAAATTACAAATGAAACAAGTTAATAGAAAAATTTTGCTTTACGGTTTTAAAGCTATTTTTTGATAAATCAAATTCGCACCGGCAGATGAATTTTTCTTAAATTTTGTCTTAAAGAAAACTTACCTGCTGGAAAACTTTTGTCTTAATCTCTCTAACTTGCTCTCTGGGATATACTGACCGATATTTCCACAGTCCAGGCAGACATACGAACGTGTCCGGTAACCATGAACTACAAAGGTTCCACTGGGAACAAATATATTAGTTGTCGTACCGGTATATCCGTAACATAAATTCTTGCTGCCGCAGCTCACACAAGTCAAGTCTCTGGTAAACTTCATTCTTCCTCCTAAACTCTATTATGCCATTACATGGCGGAAATGAAGAACATATTGTATGTCTTTCAAATTCCCACCGTTATAAGGTGGCTTTTTTTTAAGCTTAGTATTGAAAAAATATTATAACATAATGGGGCGGCGTCTCCAAATTATAAAAGCAGGAAAATCAAATTTAAAGCGAGTAATTTTGGCCGTATTCCACGATTTCGACTTCAGGCACCCCGATAGACAACAACTCCCGGCGCAGGTTATGCTGCGCATCAGCTTCTCCATGAACCAGGAAAATCTTCTTTAACCGCTTCAAATCGTTTTTAAGCAGCCACTCTTTGATTTCGTTGTAGTCCGCATGGGCGGAAAAAGCGTTCAGGGTTTTGACCTCGGCATTGACCTCGTACTTTTTACCGAAAATCTTTATCTTTTTCTCGCCTTCTACCAACCGCCTGCCCAGGGTATGCTCAGCCATAAAGCCGACGATAGCCACGATATTTGCCGGGTTCTCGATGTTGTTTTTCAAATGATGAAGTATGCGGCCCACTTCAGCCATACCGCTGGCGGAAATAATCACCGCCGGTTCCGGCTTACTGTTTATCTTTTTCGACTCGCGCACGGAACTAACATACTTGATCTGGTTAAAGCCGAAAGGATCGAGATTAACCGAAATGAATTTGTCGTAGGTCTCTTTATCGAAACATTCAGGATGAACCCGGAATATGGACGTGGCGTTCACCGCCATGGGAGAGTCCACATAGACCGGTAGGTCGGGTATTCTTTTCTCCCTCAACAGGGTATGCAATATATAGATTAGCTCCTGGGTCCTTTCTATAGTAAAAGCCGGGATAATGATTTTGCCGCCCCTATTATACGCCCGGTTGACTACTTCCGCCAGGTCATCTTTGGCCATGCCGAATGTCTTATGCAGCCTGTTGCCGTAAGTGCTTTCCAGTATCAAATAATCTAAGTCGGGCAGAGTTTCCGGGTCTCTCAAAATAGGCAGTTTTTTCCGGCCTAAGTCGCCGGAAAAAGCGATGCGTAAATTTTTGCCGATATTTAAGCAGATCATGGCTGCGCCCAGTATGTGACCGGCATCGAAGAATTCCGCCTCCACATCGGGGATCGGATAAAATTTGCGGTGGTAATTAAGGGTGACAAAATGGTTGAGCGTTTCCAGGGCATCCATAGAGTTATAGAAAGGATCACGCACCTCTATTCCCCTGTCCGGGTATTTTTTTGCTTTTTTGCGCAGGTATTCGATATCTTTTTCCTGGATGTGGGCGCTGTCCAGCATAATAATATTGGCGATATCCCTGCTGGCCGGGGTGGAGTAAATATTGCCCTGGAATCCCTTTTTCACCGCGATGGGCAGTGCGCCGCAGTGGTCGAAATGGCCGTGGCTCAACAGGATGGTGCTTACTTCCGCAGGGGAAAAATTAAGTTCCATATTTTTTTTGTAGGCTTCCTCCCGTTTGCCCTGGAACATACCGCAGTCCATCTGGATGATATGATCGCCGATTTTGATAAAATGTTTCGAGCCGGTAACTTCACGGCAGGCGCCGTGGGAATAGAATTCTATTTTTTTATTAATCATCTTTTAATATACTATCTTTTTGAGAATTTTTCAAGTTTTCAAGCCGAAAAATGATATTTTCGCCGCGGGAATTTTTTTTAGTTCCCGGCGCTTGACATTTTTTTTTCGATGTAGTAACCTCTAATTTGGTTTATATTAGGTTCGGTTAAAAATACTCAACTTAAATAATAGGAGAATGTAATGAAAAAGGTTTTAGTTTTAGTAACAGCGCTGCTGTTAGTTGGAGTTGTATCGCTTTCAGCTAAACCGATCAATGTGTTCGTGAATGGCGGTATGGCTTTCAGCGACTTTGAAGGAGCGTTCATCGATCTGGGAGCCGAAATGCAGATTAAAGGAAATATCTGGGGACAGGTATTGATCGATTCCTACTTGAGCCCTTCCGGTGTTGATTTACCGGCAGGTGCGGATGAATCGGCAGTCGGTATTACCCTTTACGGCGTATACAAGTTCGGCGCCGGTAACAAAAAATTCTTTGTCAAAGCAGGTGTTCACTCTACTACTTATGAAATCTCTTACCTGGGATTTCAAGTTAAAGCAACGGATCTCGGCTTTGCCGGCGGCGCCGGTGTGGAGATTAAAATGAGCCCGAAAATGTTCTTGCTGGCAGGTGGGACATTTAAAGCCATCTTTGAAGGTGAAACTTTCAGTTGGTTTAAAATTTACGTCGGTATCGGTTTCCAGGTAAATTAAAGGCTAATCGGCCTAAAAAAACATTTTAATACAAGATAATAAAAAAAATGGCGGCACCGCCCGTGTGCCGCCATTTTTTTATCACCGGGACTTTATTTTATCTCACTTAGATTTTTTTTCTATTTTTGCCGCAGCGGGTTTACAAACAATTCGTTTTTGTTTACAATTTAATCATGAATAAAACAAAATTTTTTATATTATTGTTAGTGCTCGTGTCTTTGGTAGGCTGCAAAATCAAACAGGATGATAACGGGAACGGCGACGAACCCAACCTGGTACTGGTGTCCTATGAAAAACTCACCGCGGCAGCGATTACTGTCACTGTTTTAGACCAACTGCTGGACTTAGACGCCAATTTTAACGACAAAATCATTCAAAACGCCACCCAGTATGCGGTGAACGTGTATAAAGTGATCTATAATACTACCTACAAAGGCGTGGCAAAACAGGCATCCGGGGCCTGCGTTATCCCTACTGCAAGCGACGCTGTGCCGGTGGTGAGTTACCAGCACGCCACTATTTTACACCACAGCGATGCGCCTTCGCAATATAAAAACCTCTTAGATATGCCGGGCGAAATGGTCATGTGCTTGCTTACCGGCGCCTGCGGTTTCGTTTGTTCAGCCCCTGATTATATCGGTTACGGTGTAGACATCGACACCCTGCACCCCTATCACCATGCGGAGTCCACGGCAGTCGCCTGCGTAGACATGCTGAGAGCAGTAAAAGAGCTGTGCGCCGAATTAGACGTGAATACCGGCAGCGAATATTTCCTAACCGGCTATTCCGAAGGCGGTTATGCCACCCTGGCGCTGCAAAAAAAGATCGAAACCGACCATGCCGCCGAGTTTCCCCTCAGCGCCGTTTCCGCCGGAGCCGGAGCTTACGATCTCCTCACCAGCAGCAGCGGATTCGTGGAATACGCTGCCCTCGGTAACCCGGCTTATGTTTGTTTCATCTTCGTGGCGTACAACGACATTTACGGCTTAGGACGGGACTTAAATGAAATTTTCCAGGCCCCTTACAGCGACCGCCTGCGGGACGGTTTGCTTAACGGCGATTATACCACTAACCAGGCAAACAGCAATTTAACCGGCGTGACGGCGGACCTTTTTACGGCAAAATTCCTTGCCGACTTCTTAGGCAGCGGCGAAACGACCCTGAAAGATGCCCTGCGGGACAACAACCTGTACCAGGGCTGGATACCCGCCGCACCGCTGCGCCTCTTTCACGGCACGGCCGACCTAACCGTCTCCCCGGCTAACTCCGAAACTGCGGAAAATGCGTTCCTCAACAATGGCGCTGCCGATGTGGAGTATATCTCTTTCCCCGGCTTAAACCACGCAGGCAGCGTTCTGCCCTGGGTAAAAAACACCATCCAGTGGTTTACCGGTTCCGCCTCGATATTATCTTTCGGTTTCGAGGAAGAATAGATGACGACAAAATTGAGCCTGATTTTGTTTTTAGTGCTGTTTGCCCTACCGGTTGGCGGCGCCCGAATCGTACAAATGCCGGATTTGCTTGACCCCGGGCTAATCACAGCAGGCGGCGACCGCCTCTATATTGCCGACAGAGCTGCGGTTTACATCTACTCTTTAAAGGATTTTCACCTGCAAAAGAAGTTCGGCCGGGCAGGAGAAGTACCGCAGGGATTCGGGGAGAGCATCTACACGTTAAACATTTACAAGGATCGTCTTATTGTCAACAGCACAGGCAAGCTCTCTTTTTTCACCAAGGAGGGAAATTTTTTAAAAGAGAAAAGAACGCCTCCCCAGCAGCGCAGTTTTCGTCCGCTTGGGGACAAGTTTATCGGCACAGGGATCCTGGTGGACGAGAAAGCCGTATACAACGCCATCAACATTTATAACGCGGATTTAAAGAACGAGACAGAGATAGTCAGGTTAGAATTAGGAGTTCAGCCGGGCAAGGGGACTAAAATTTTTCACGGCACTCTTTCCGCAGCGGTTTGGCAGGACAGGCTTTTTGCTGCCGGCACGAATGCTTTCGAGATCCACATCTATAATGAGAAAGGGGAAAAACTCTCCCTGATAAGCCGGGCTTACCGGAAGAGAAAAGTAACGGAAGAAGACAAGAACAGGATCATAAACTACCTGAAAACCAGCCCGGAAACCAAAGAGTACTACGACATGTTAAAGCCGGTAAGTTTTCCTGTTTATTACCCCGCTTTAAAGGAGCTTTTCGCGGCGGACGGCAGGGTTTACGCCTTTACCTGGAAGACCGAGAATATGCGGAACGAGTGTTTTATTTTCGACAGCGAAGGGAAGTACGCAGATAGGGTTTTGCTGCCCATAAAAAAAATAGACGCGGTAAATTTTGCTCCCCTGACTATCGAAGACCGGAAGCTCTACCAGTTAGTGAAGAACGAAAGCAGCAAGAAGTGGGAGCTGCACATCACGCCTTTGAATAGTCTATAAGCCGCATTGCGGCGGAAGCCAACGTTAGCCGGTTATTATGTAGATAAGCGTACCGCTCATAAAAAGTTTTGATCAAACTTTTTCCAAAAGTTTGGCCCCCGGCAGGGTCGCCGAAGGCAGGATCGTTATTTAATATAAAATGCTAAATTTAAAAAGAAAAAAATTATTATCCGGTTCCCAGGGTGAGGAAGCCGCCGCCCGGTATTTAGAGAGAAAAGGCTATAAAATCATAGAGCAGAATTACCGGGCCTGCGGTTCTGAGATCGATTTGATTGCGCAGTATGGTGACACCTTGTGTTTTATCGAAGTCAAAACCCGCAAAACCGATGATTTTGGATTACCGGCGGAGTTTGTGGATTTTCGCAAGCGGAAGAAGATTATCCGCGGCGCCCGGGTATTTACCGGGCGGAAGAAGTATGCGGAGATGTACGTCCGGTTTGACATAGTCGCGGTAATTTACGAAGGCCGAGCACCGGTGATAAACCACATCGAGAATGCTTTCGAGGAGGAGTAAGCCCGCGGGGCGGGCACCCTATAAGCCCCGGCTTGCATATTGCGAATCAATGGTCACTGGCATTTACGATTTTTGTCCCTAAACGCTCCCCCACGCATGTGGGGCCTGCTGCGGCGGAGGAAAATGTCCTGAGACATCCCGGGTCAGTTTATCGTGAAAGCATTCGATTTGCCTGATATAACGCCCACTTTATTGACCCTGATGAAATAGGAACCCACGGTCACTTCCGCCGGGATCGTATAATTAAAAGGAGCGCCGTTATAAGGCACGCCGGGCGCGATCACATAACTGGCCGTACCGTCAGTGCGCGCCAATTTGATTTTCACGTCACCTGTTATGCCCGATGTTTTCCAATTTACAGGAATCTGCTGGCCCGCTGTATATGTTTCGCCCCCGGCAGGGGAGTTGACGCTTATGCAGGTCCCGGAAACCGTAAAATACCCCGAATTAGCCGCGAAAACGCCCGGTTTCTTGACCTTAATATAATAGGTTCCCGGTTCTACACCGCAGGGAATCCTATAATTAAAAGGCGAATTGTTATAAGGCGTCGCCGGGGCGATCACATAAGTCGCCGCATTATCGACCCCTTTTAATATAATTTTCACGTCTCCCGTTATCCCGGAACAGGTCCAGATAACGCCTATCTCGCTGCCGAAATTGTAGGATTCACCTCCGGCGGGGGACGTCACAATAATCGGGCCCTCTGTTTTTGCTGAGGTTTCTTCGCTGTATTCGCTCTTCACCGTATTGGCATTGTTGGCATGGGGATCGGTCTTCGTTTTGACGGCAAAGTAATAAATTTTATCGCCTTCCAGGCCGGAAACCACCATGGAAGAAGCCGACTTGTCGGCGGTTGACCGGTAAAAAGTATACGGCCCGCCGGGATTCGCAGCCCGGTACACCCTGTAAGCGCCGGGATCGGCGGTATAGAGGATAGGCGTCCAGGACAGTTGTATGGAAGAATGGTCTACTGCTGCTGCCGATACATTTTTAGGCGCAGTGGTCTGGGTGCCTGCCCAGCCCGGGTTAGTATTGTTAAGGAAAGTAATCACAGTACTGTCATGACTATAGAGAGTATTATAGTCGATAGCAACCACATCGAGATCAGGGAGTTCCGCGAGACCGGTAGGGAGTTCACCTTGCAGCCGGTTAGAGTCGAGCTTAAGTTCTTTCAGCGCGATCAGGTTTCCCAATTCCGGTGGTATGGCGCCTGAAAGCTGGTTGCCGCCAAGGCAGAGATAGTAAAGGGTCGTCAAATTTCCCAATTCCGGGGGGATACTACCGGAGAGTTGGTTATCACTAAGAGATAGCCCATACAGGCGGGTACGGTTTCCCAATTCCGGGGGGATGGAACCGGTAAGCTGGTTGTTATGAAGCCGGAGATACCAAAGGCGGCTCATGTTGCCCAATTCCGGGGGAATGGCGCCTGTAAGCTGATTTCCGCTAAGGATGAGATGTGTAAGGCTGCTCATGTTTCCCAATTCCGGTGGTATGGAGCCGGAAAGCTGGTTGTTATAAAGGCGGAGAGATTTAAGATTGTTCAAATTACCCAATTCCGGGGGGATGGAGCCGGTAAGCTGGTTATCGCAGAGGTAGATATCTGTAAGGCTGCTCAAATTCCCCAATTCCGGGGGGATGGAACCGGTAAGCTGGTTATCGCCAAGTTCGAGTCTCTCAAGCAGTCCCAAATTAGCCAATTCCGGAGGGATGGAGCCGGAGAGTTGGTTGTTATAAAGGTAGAGACAACTAAGTTGGCTGAGATTGCCCAATTCCGGAGGGATGGAGCCGGAGAGTTGGTTGTTATAAAGGTAGAGACAACTAAGTTGGCTGAGATTACCCAATTCCGGGGGGATGGAGCCGGTAAGCTGGTTGCAGCCAAGTTCGAGTATCTCAAGCAGTCCCAAATTAGCCAGTCCCGGGGGGATAGTACCGGTAAACTGGTTGCCGCAAAGCAAGAGATAGCGAAGATTCGTTAAATTCCCCAATTCCGGTGGGATGGCGCCGGTAAGCTGGTTAGAGCCAAGAGAGAGATTTTGTAGGCTGCCCAGATTGCCCAGTTCCGGGGGGATGGAGCCGGAAAGCTGGTTATCGCCAAGTTGGAGTCTCGCAAGCAGTCCCAAATTAGCCAATTCCGGGGGGATACTGCCGGATAACCGGTTCCAAAAAAAGAGGAGCGATTCAAGGTTGTTCAAATTGCCTAATTCCAGGGGAATGCTCCCGTTCAGGTCATTATAATTTAATCGAATCCTGAACACGTGGTCTGAGGTAGCAGAAATTCCATACCATGAATTTTCAGTGCCTGATAAGGCAAAACCGTCCGCTTCTAAAGGCGGAGTTTTCCAGCCTGAGTTATAACTCCAATTATCGCCGTCGGTGCTGTTATAGAGAGCAATCAGCGCTTCTCTCTCTTGTACCGGGATACTGCCGTATCCAGGCAGGGAAATTACAGTCATTATGCTGACCAGGAGCAAAAAAACCGCGCCTCTTTCCAACACACTCCTTAAAGAAACAAGTACCCTCTTTGGGGAAAAGTCGCAGCAAGTTTTCCCCAACAGGTTGTCGTAAATTTTTGAAAATAATGTTTTCATTTTGCCCTCCTTTTTACTAATTTTTCTTATGCCTCTATTTTAAAATACGACGTGGAACCTACCCCCATAGGCTGCCTCGCCGTCAGCTTCTTTTCAGGACTCCTTTTAAGAGAATCGCACCCGCATGGGGGATAATATTCGTAAGAACCACTTTTCCGCTGCTGTATTTTTGCTTCCTGTTGGCTGCTATTTTCAGTACCCAACGCTATTTACTTAGCATAAATGGTGCCAAAGCGGTTATTTTCTCCAAATCCCTTTGTTGATGGGGGTATCCAGGATGCGATCAAATTCGGGAATCTTTTTTAGTGTAACATTTTGTGTCGATTTTTTTCCCGGAAATACCGGGCAGCGGTTGGATATTGCCTAAACGTGCATCTATCCAGTGATTTCGTTTTTTTTTCAAGGTGTAACATATTGTTACGCCGGGAATCCCCATATATTCCCGAATCGGCGAAAAACGGTGATAATAAAGCATTTTCCCGGTGTAACAAAACGTTACGCCTCCATGAACGGGGAGTTTTCGGCGGTTGGGGTTGATTGGACGAAACCCCACTACGTTGAACTTTTAAAAACTGGATAGCTGCATAAAATGGAGTTGATAAAAGGGATACAGTCGTGGTATAATAGGGCTTATTTTTAAGAGGCGCCGATGTAGCTCAGTTGGTAGAGCATTTGATTCGTAATCAAAAGGTCAGCGGTTCGACTCCGCTCATCGGCTCTTTGCCCCCCTCAAAACCCGTATCACAACAGGATGTTATGTGTTTTTAGACTAACTGTGAGTGATTGAAACTTCGGATTCATCAACTTTACTCCTTACCCTATATCGCTCACCTAAATTGACCCTACTTTGCTCACTTAAATGATACCGCCATTTCTACTACTATGAAATTACTTTTTGCCTCCGGCGGCCCTGCCGGGGGCCAAACTTTGGAAGAAGTTTGAACAATACTCTTAATAAATTAGAAGCACCTCTGCGGCGAAGAAGCTTATCGCCTCCCCGTGCG
>JAGLSW010000232.1 GCA_023135565.1 Candidatus Aminicenantota bacterium
AAAAGTTTGATCAAAACTTTTGATTAGCCACTTCGTGGGAAATCACAAAATACAAAATCCTATCGGCTGCGGTGGCCGATCTCCCGCGAAGCGGCTCATTGGCCGACCCCGCCGGAGCCTTTGTCGAGCTTCTCGATGAAAGGCGCCAGCAAAGATGGGGAAAAGCCTTCCAATCCGTTTATGATAAGGGTGTCGTGGGAACGGAATCGCACTTTCTGCCGGGTTTCGGGAGGCGCGAGAAAAACGCTTTCTACAAGCATGGGCCGGGTCCTGCCGTACCCTGCTGCTTTGGTGATGTCCCGGGTCACGGAACGCAGCCATATTTCGCTGCCGGCCCCGTAATAGATCATAACCGCATCGCAGGTTTTGAGATTTTCGCGGTGATCTTCGAGGATGTCCGCTTCATCGCCTTCGAATACCGGCAGGCGCACGTCGAACCCGCTTTCGTATAAAAAATCTTCCAGCCCGGTGACAGCGTCGAGGTCCGCTAAGTCGCATATTAAATATATTTGCCGCGGTTCACTGCCGGTTTCATCCCCGGCGCCGGTTTCTACCGTAGGTTCATTTGCCCCGGCAAGCGCCTGCAAATGCTTTTCTTCTATAATTCGATATTTCTCCATAACTGCGGTTTCCAGGTGCTGCGGCGCTGTTTCGATGATATGATCCCCGGGCAGCGCGGACGTACGGCTTTTAAGACCGGCGGTAAAGGTGGCCTGCCGTTCATCGCCTTCGTCGATGGTGGGAGAAAGGTGGACGATGCGTTTCAATTTACCCTGCTGCACTTTTTCGCCGGTGCGTTCGTGCTGGATATGGATAATGGATTTTCTCGTTTTATCGGGTACTATGCCGTATCCTTCTCCTATAATATGTACGGCAATGTCGCTTTGTTCCAATAGGTTATCCAGGGTTTCCGCCAATTCCGGGTAATACAGGGGCAGCGGGTGTTCGGGTAAAACCCGGCAGCCGCGCTGCAAAAGCTGTTTTTTTATGTTTTCCCGGTGCGTTTCGAGTTCATAGTTGGCTTCCGCCAGGTACACGGTTAATTGGAGCGGGGATTTACTCGATATTTCGGCAGTACGGGGAGCAGGTTCTATTTCTTTTAGTTTATCGTGTACAGCGTATTTAAATTCTTCGATAGAGCTTTCGATTACTTCCGCGCCATATTGGGTTTCTTCGTCTTCCCTCACCTGCTGTATAAACAGGTTTTGCCGGTCGTCATCCGGGTCG
>JAGLSW010000233.1 GCA_023135565.1 Candidatus Aminicenantota bacterium
TAGAAATTATCGAGGGGCTTTATTTATTAGAAATCGAAGTGCCCAACATTTTTGTGGGTAAGAAGATAAAAGACCTGGATTTAAGAAAAAAATACGGCGTAGATGTTATTTTGATAAAGGAAGCCAAAGAAAAAGGGGAAAAGTTATTGAAGCGCATACCCGGTGCGGATTACCGTTTCCGGGCTGAGGACAACCTATTGATTCTCGGTGAAAGAAAGGCCGTCCAGACCATGAGAAATATGTAAAATTACAAATTACAAAATACAAATTCCAAACAAATCGGCAGAAAAATTTTTGCTCATCAAAAGTTTTGTTCAAACTTTTTCAACCCCGTACGCCCGATAAGTTGTTCCGCAGTCCCTTTACTCGAGCAGTAATCCAATTCATCTTTCCAGTCCTTCCGTAAGGGATGCACGGAAGCGCCAAATAATACCCGCTTTTGAAAGTGAAAATCCTCATCTGACATTATCGACCGCGGCTGCCATCCGCCTCTTTCTTTCCAAAGGCATCATCGGCTGCCTTAAATAGTACTTCTAACTTCACCGGTTTTGTAAAAATTTCATCGAAACCGACCTTCTTGCACTCTGCCACCCCATAAAGAGAAGAATACCCGGTTACGGCGTAAATTTTTGCTGTTGAACCTTCTTCCCGGATTTGTTTGCATAGTTCGACCCCACTCATTCCCGGTAAGTTCAGGTCTAAAAACATAACCTGGAAGTTTTCATTTTTTAGGATATCCAGGCCGTCTTCGGCGCTGGCAGCTGTACTGACAGCATATCCTTTCTTGGTGAATGCTTCAGCATACAAACTGCAAATCGACTCTTCATCATCTACGATCAAAATTTTGTTCTCTTTCATAATCCTTAATTTTAATGCAAATTGCCCAATTTTTCAATACGGTATTTAATTTTTTTTAGTTTTTTTAATGGCGAAGTTTTAAGATTTTAAGATTTTGAGGTTTTTTTGTTAGCAGCCAAAAGACACCTTTTAAAAAAATAGGGGTAAGGCCGATTGGCCTTACCCGGGAGGTAAATACGTTTAAGCTTAAAAGGAGGGGACTTTATTTATTTATATTGAACTTCTCTCTAACTGCCATGCCGGCGTATTTGAACGACTTTCCGCTTCGATAAAATGCTTGTAAAAATCCTGGATTACCGAATAGGAGACAACGTCATTCTTTTGCCACTTCTCTGTCAAGTACCGGCTGATGTATTCTTTCAAATCTGCTTTACCGCTTCTGCTTTTCATTGCTATTTTTACACTCCTTATTCGGAATCCATATTTATCTTTAGCAAGTTTTGTGCCAGGTTTGGAAGAATCCCGGAAAACATTTTATATCATGCTTAAAGGGTGTTTTTTCAGCCGGCGGGAACAGTTCCCTGGTGGGACAAAAGTTGCGAAAATGGTTGCACTTGCAAAAAATGTCTTATGGGTTTATATGAGCTGAGTTATGAGGTTAGATATCTGAGTTATGAATGATGAATGATGAATGATGAGGGGCGCTCTACTATAATACTGCGAACTCACAGCGGTCCACAGATTCCACTAATTCACACAAAGGCAACTCCTGCCGGAGCTTGAGGCTGGTGCCGGTGTTGTCCCGGGGCGGCTTCCCGGAAATTTATTTTTTTTTCGGTATTGTTTGACATTTGCTTTTATTCTGCTAAAATAGCCTTTAATGTTTTCGATAATATTATTTTATATCGCTTGTTTTTGGATTGGATTCTTAATTTGTATTCCAATTGGCCCTGTAAATTTAGAAATCTTTAATACCGCCCTAAAAAAACAGTATCCCCAGGCTGTAGCCGTTGCTATAGGCGCTTCTCTCGGTGACGCCTGGTGGGCGCTGCTGGCATTTTTCGGCATTTCGCCATTTAGTAAGTCCCATACCATGGAGGCTATTTTTTTTCTTGCCACGGCAGCGATCACTTTAGTGCTGGGATTGGTCATCATAAAAGACTCGAAGTTGTTCGAGAACGTAGAGAAGAAAGAGGAAGAGATCGTCATAAAAATAAGAAGAAAAAGGTGGGCCTTTTTAAAAGGTTTAACCTTAGTGCTGGTGAACCCCTTAGGAATCGTTACCTGGATGATCTGCCTGCAATTTCTCAAGAAAATGAAAATTTTTATTCCTATGCAGTTGAATTACGAGATAATATTCTTTTTTGTAGTTTCAGCCGGGGCGACTTCGTATTTTTTGTTGATCGTTTTTATTACCAATAAGATGAAGGATATTTTTAATCCCCGGAGAACCGCTAAAATTACCAGGTTCTTAGGTTATTTGCTTTTTGTTTTCAGCGCTTTTTTTATCTTTAATGCGATTAAGGCTTTCTTTTTCAACAGCAGCATGATGCCGCCGCTGTAGCAGCTTCCTGACGGGCCTCCTTTGGGGTCTACAAGCGACCGGCAGTGACAGCTTGACCACCTTATAATAGAAAATACCCGGCAATCCGGTCTCGATAGACCGCCCCTAATAGGCACCCCGCGCCGCGCTTTTGGGCCTACAAGCGACTGGCGCAGTGACAGCTTGACCACCTATAATAGAAAACACCCGGCAATCCGGTCTCGATAGACCGCCCCTAATAGGTTCCCCGCACCGCGGGGTTGACTCGAGTCTATGGAAAAGGGTATAATGTCTCTATGATATTAACAATCTTCGGCTATCCAAAATCAGGGAAAACCCTTTTATTTAATCTTTTGACCGGTGAAAACGAAGAGGTGTCGAAATTCTCGACTTCCTCGGCCCACGAATATCACAAAGCCGTGGTAGACGTGCCCGATGAAAGATTAACGCAGTTGGCGAAAAAATTCGATCTGCCGCCTATTTATGCGAAGATCGAGTATTTAGATACCGGCGCCGTGGCTTTCGGCGAAAGCAAGAACGAGACTTTTATCGACTTGCTGAGAAGAGCCGACGGCTTAGTTCATATGGTTCGTGGTTTCGCGGACCAGGAAATAGCTCATTTGCCCGGTTCGGTGGACCCGGCGCGGGATATTTCCGCCATGGAAGAGGAGTTGAAAAGTGTGGATTTTATCGGTATCGAGAAAAGGGCGCAGCGCTTAGAATCGGATTTAAAAAAGATCAAATCGAAAGAACTGTCCGATGAATTAGATTTGATGAAAAAACTTAAAACTTTCTTAGAAGAAGGAAAACCGCTGCGGGAGTATGAGTTTAAAGCCAATGAGGAATTGTTGGTGCGGGGTTTCAAATTTTTATCGCTCAAGCCGCTGCTTAATTTAATTAATGCTGATGAGGATTCTTATGAGCAGTGCTTGAAGCTGAAGCAGGAAGAAGAAAAGCACCGGGCCACTTTTGTTTTTTGCGGCAAGATCGAGACCGAACTATTGGAATTAGAAGAAGAGGACAGGCTTCTTTTCCAGGAGGAGTACGGGCTAAAGAGCTATGAGTATATGCAGGAGAATTTTGTTAAGAAGAGTTACCGCTTGATGAATTTGATCTCTTTTTTCACTATGGGGAAGAAGGAGTTCAAGGCCTGGACGATCAACGGTAGTGAGACGGCTTATAGGGCAGCCGGGAAGATTCACACCGACATCCAGGACGGTTTTATCCGGGGTGAGACTATAAACTGGAAAGATTTTTTAGAGGTGGGCGGATTTTCTCCTGCCAAGGAGAAGGGTTTGCTGCGTTTAGAGGGTAAAGAGTATATAGTCAAGGATGGCGAGATCATCCAGTTTCGTTTCAACAAGTAGGGGGACGGCGCAGGGCGGCAGCGGGTGAGCGCTTTTGATTCCCAATAATCAGAAGTTTTGTTCAAACTTTTTCAAAAG
>JAGLSW010000234.1 GCA_023135565.1 Candidatus Aminicenantota bacterium
GCAGCGTGTGAGCGCCTTTGCTTCTAAATCATCAAAAGTTTGGCCCCCGGCAGGGAACGGCGTTAAGATTGTGTTTCATCATGGTCGGGGATATGTTTCCCTGACCCCTCATCGGCTGCGGACACCGTCCGCTTTTTACGGAAAAAACCGCCTATACCGGCGAGAAAACTTCCCACTTTACCGGCTACTTTTTGTGCCTCGATATTTGCCACTGCCTTTTCTTCAGCCAGTTTTTTTACCTTTATTTTATAGATAAACACTTTCACGGAACTGAGGATAATAGTAGCTGTGATTACAAAATAGACGATGTCTACGATGCCCGAGTCTATGGGTACGCCCCTCTCGACAGCCGCCAGGATAATGGCTGCCGGAGCTATTCCCCTGGCAAAAAGGGCATTAATCAGCAGGCGTTCCTGCTTTTCAAATTTTTTAGTAAGCAGGAAAGAGAAGTTGCGCAGCAGCATCAGGCTGAACGCAATAGCCGTGCCTACAGCCACTGCCTTAAGGTTCCTGACATTGAGCAGCAGGCCGATGTAGACGAAGAAAAAGGTTTTCAAAAAGAAAGCGATCTCCGTATAAAACATCCTTTCCCGCATGGAGACGACGTCGTCTTTGTTTTCTTTTTTGCTCTTTTCGATTTTTTTGCGGGGGTGCATGATTCTTTGGCCGAAAAAGATCAATTTGCTGGAGTTGTTCAACACGATGCCGAAGAACAGGGCGGCGATAGCGCCGCTGCCTTTCAAAAATTCGGTGATAAAGTAGACCAGCATCACGTGGGCGATAGTCATAATATAGTTCTTATCCCCGATGGCTTTTTTCTCGATAAATATCCACACGTACCCGGCTAAAATGGCCACCACCGCCGCTATAGAGAACTGGGAAGCGATTTTAGAAAGTACGCTGTCGATTTCTATCACGTTGAGGATTTTGAGGTCGATCACGGTGATGGCGAAAACGATAGAGATCACGTCCGTGAGGGCGGACTCTAAAGTCAGGATGGAGTATAGTTTTTTTTTCAACTGCAGTTGGCTGATAACCGGGATGATAAAAGCCGATGAAATGCCGCCTAAAGCAAAACCCAGCATCAGGGAAGTCATAACATCCAAAGTCATCAAGTAAAATATACCCGCCGCCGCCAGCGAGGATATGAAAAAAATAGAAATACCGATAGAAATACCGGAGCCGATGCCTTCGGCCAGTGATTTGAGGTCGATGGAGAGCGCCCCGTTAAAAAGCAGGAAAAGCAGGGTGAAAGTGGTAAAAAGCGGAGCCAGTGCGCCTAAAGCTTCCGGTTGGACGTAGCCCAGCACATTGGGGCCTAAGAGGAAGCCTAAGAAGATCAGGAAGAGGGTATCGGGGACACCTTTTTTTTCAAAAATCCATTCGGCGATATAGCCGAAGAAGATAATCATAGAAACCATTAATAAGATGTTGTTTACATTAGCCATCCTATATTGTAATACATCGGCGTGTTTTTTTCAAATGCTTTTGGGCGGTTCCGGGGATTATAATTGTGGCCCACAGATTACCCCAATTGAAAATTAGGGGAAAGCGATAACTGCTTTAACGTCTTCGACCGTCAGCGTTGGATAAGATTTTACAATTTGTTCAGGTGCATGGCCTTCTGTCAGGTTATCCAGGATGACTTTGACTCTCACACGTGTCCCGTTAATAATCGGTTCCCCGCCGCACACACCGGGTTTTCTTACGATTTTATCTTCGTATATCAATTTCATAAGTCTATTGTAGAATAAATAACAAAATCTGTCAATAAAAAAATAAGCCCCAGCGCCAGCTTCCCGCCCCAGCAGGGCATATAGAGAAAAATAAGGGACAGGCTAATGGCTAAAAGAATTGGTAAATAGTAAATAACGTTATGGAGCGAAGCGTACCGACCGGGAGGTAAAGATTGCCGGTTATCGGGATAGCTTTTTCGGAGGGGGAGGGGTTGGCCCCGTTTAGTGGCGTATTGTCTCCGGGGAGTGGGCAAAGGGTTTTGGCCAAGGAGCGAAGGCTGCCGACCAGGGAGCAATCCTTGCCGATCAGTAAAATAGGGGACAGGCTGATAGAATTTTCTAAAAAGAAACCGGGCAGCCGCACTACCGTTATTTTTTTAGGCGCTCTTTTATCTCTTTGAGGACGTCATTCAATGTAATCGTGTAGGATTCTTTCACCTCTTCCGTGGTGTGCGCATGATGGGGAAAAGTACTCAGTTCTTTATGATGAGGGGCATTATCCCACCGCTTAATTAACTCTCCCGTTTCTTGCTGCCAGTGAAACGAGTAATTGTACTCTTCATCTGAAAGGTATATCTTTATATGAAGAATGCTGCCTGTGCCGACAACTGATTTGATTTTCAAATAATAGAAATCTTCATCTTGCAGCAAGCTTAATATTTCATGTTCTGAAATAACATCGCTGTCCGAGAGCAGTTTGAAAATATCTTCCATCTGTTTTAAATTTTCTTTTCTTTTAAACGATTATATTTTTTGTTAAATGCTTTCCATTCGATGTAATCATCCCAACGCTCGAAATCTTCCTCACCCGCACCGGTGACTGCTTGCTCAAATTGAGAAAAATTACACTTGTATTTTTTCTCGAAAAGCGCCAGCTTCTCTTTTATTAATGTGAATTCCGTATAGAATCTCATCCTCACATAATTTTCGACGTCCTTCCGGGTTATGTCTAATGGTTCGTTTTGTCGTGCCGTCTGCATTTTTGTCTCCAACATTAAATAATATAAGCCTATTTTTTTTGTTTGTCAACCTTTTTAAAAATATTTCGTAAAAGTTGGGAAAAATAGGGGACAGGCTGATAGACTTAATAAAATTTTCTCTGTGTTCTCTGTGCGCTTTGTGGCTAATCAAACCGGGTTGCAAAATGCCGGGATTTAGAAATATTTTTGATTCGAGAGAAAGGGGTTGAAAATGTCACCGGGTCGTATTATAATAAGTAGTGGAGGTAGTAAAAAAATGGAAATGCAAGAAACAGATGCGTTGAAACTGGCTTCGATAGAAACCATTAAGCGGCTGCCTGATGGGTGTTCAGCCGATGATATAATGTATGAAATCAATTTTGTCGCCCAGGTCTATGAAGGTCTAAAAGACGCGGAGGAAGGGAAGTTGATAACCACACAGGAACTGCTGAAAAGAGTTGATCAATGGGCAGAGTAAAATGGACGGAGAAGGCAAGTAGTCATATACAATCTATTCAAGAATATATTTCAAGGGACTCGAAGGTATATGCCCTGCGCTATATAAAATCTCTCGTTAAGGCGGCGGAGAAGCTTGAGATGATGCCTTTTTGCGGACGCATTGTGCCGGAGTTTGAGAGTGAAGATTTCAGGGAAATTATTTTCAGAAACCACCGTATTATTTACAGGGTAATTGGAGACAGAGAAGATGTGGAAGTTCTGGCTGTAATTCACGGGGCCCGTGATTTGGTTAAATTATTCCCGGAGCAGTAGGTGATTTAGGAGCATTTTTTTGCAGAGGAGGGATTATTTTGCCGCCCTGCTGGTCACGTTGCGCCGCATCAACAACAGTTTCGAGAAACTAAAAACTAAAGAATTAGTACCCATGCCCGGCGACCCGGAAATCACAGCGCCTTATAAACAACTTATTCGCTTCGAAAGAGAGGGGTTAGAGTATTATTTTGCCGACGATTCCGAAAAGAAATACAGCGTAAAAGGTCTATTGGGCGCCATCACCGAGAAAAAGATCGCCACTGAGAAAGATACAAAAGAGAGCCTAACTGTTACTCAAATGTTTAATACTTAAGGCAATACAAGCGATAAAATATCCGCCCTTTTGGATGCAAGAAGGTTTGTAAGAACAAATACAATCGTT
>JAGLSW010000235.1 GCA_023135565.1 Candidatus Aminicenantota bacterium
AAACGTTTGCTAAATAGAAGTTTTTTGGGGGGTCAAGGGGGGCGATTTTTCAAAAAAGCCCCCCTTGCTGCCGGAGGCAAACTATTCTGTGCTTATTTTTTTACTTCTATCGTTTCTTCTACAGAAACGGAACCAACCTTTAGCACCACAGTGTACTTCCCGGGAGTGACATAGGGAGACTGCCTTCTGCCTCTTTGGGCTTTCTTATCCGCTTTTTTGGATAAATCCCAGGCTGCCACATTGTACCCGGCATCGCCGCCGGCTTTTAGTTCTTTGACGACCTTGCCGGACGAATCTTTTATAAAGAGTTTTACTTTCGCGGCTGCCTTCAGGTAATAATGGAAAGAGGCATCCTGGCCTCCGGCCCAACGCCACCATCTCCAGCGCGGTATTTTGGCTGTTCCCGGTGCAAAAAGAAAAGCTTTCTTTGCCAAAATGTCTTTTTTTAACTTTTGCAAGTTACTCACGTCCATGGCATACACGCCGCGGCCATGAGTGGAAGCAATTAGGATATTGTCGCGGGGATGAATCACCATGTCGCTAACAAAAGTAGTAGGCAGGCTCTTGGGCAGCGCATGCCAGTACTTGCCGCCGTCTATAGTTACATAAGCTCCTAAATCGGTGCCTACATAAAGAACATTCTCGTTCTTGGGATCTTCGCGGATGACATTGACCGGCCCGCAGGGGATATTGGCGGAAATATCTTTCCAGGTTTTACCGAAATCGGTGGATTTCCACAGGTAAGCGGCAAAATCATCATCCCGTTTGCCGTTCTGTGACATGTAAACCGTTCCTAAATCAAAAGCAGAAGCCGCCAACCTGGATACCCATTTCCGGTAAGGCAGGCCTTTTGTTATCTCCTGCCAATTTTCGCCGCCGTTTTTGGTGACGTGCACCCTGCCGTCGTCAGTACCGGCGTATATCAAACCGAACTGCAAAGGCGATTCGGAGATAGCAAAGATAGTCTGGAAAGGAATATCGCCCATTTTGTCTTTGTGATTATAGGTTAAGTCGGGGCTGATCTGTTTCCAGGTGTCGCCGCGGTCCATAGACCGGTACAAAATGTTCATGCCATGATAGATGATACGCGGGTTGTGAGGAGAAATAATAAAGGGGGCTACCCACTGGCCGCGCAGCGGCGGTTCGCCTTTGGCCGGTTTGGGCAGGATGGATTTGCGCTTTCCTGTGTTCAGGTCTGTCCTGGAAATAGTGCCGTAAAAACCGGCGGAGTAAACGATATTGGGGTCGGTGGGGTCGATAGCGTGACTGCTGCCTTCACCACCCGGGGCGTTGTCCCATTCCACCGGCGGGATGTTGTTCCGGCCCCGGCTGAGGTCTACTATGCCGCTGAAACTGCCGTGGTCCTGGACGGAACCGTACACCTTGAAAGGCTTATCCATATCGTACATGATATTAAAAAACTGTACTAAAGGCAGATTATCATAAATAGCTCTCCACTTTTTGCCGCCGTCGTAAGAGATAGCCACGCCGCCGTCGTTCACGTTCACTAAGTAATCGGAGTTGCCCGGGTCGATCCACAAACCGTGATGGTCGCCGTGCATGCCGTGCAATTCCCGGAAGGTCTTGCCGCCGTCGTTCGACACGTTCAAACCCAACCCCATAACGTAGATTGTGTTCTCATCGTTGGGGTCTACGCGAATCTGGGCGAAAACCCAACCGTAAGTGGCGCAAAGACGCAGCATATATTCGTTATTCCGGCTAACTTGCCGCCAGCTTCCGCCTTTGTCGTCGCTGCGGAATACGGTGGCGCCTTTGATCATGCCTCCTTTGGGGCGGCCATAAGAATCGGTTTCGCCTTCATCCCATTTACCCTGGATTTCATAATTATCCACGAAAGCATAAAGCACATTGGGCTTTGTCAGGCAGAGATCGAGACCGATGCGGCCCCGGAATTTTGCCGGGGGCAAACCTTTATCGATGGGGGTCCACTTTTTGCCGCCGTCGGTGGTTTTGTAAATGCCGCTGCCTGAGTAACCGGCTTCATTGCGGGGATCGTTCCATTTTTTGCGGATTCTCTGCCACATGGAAGCATAGAGGGTGTCGGGATTCGTGGGGTCCATCACTAAGTCGTTGGCCGCGGTTTTTTCGTCGATATAGAGCACTTTGGCCCAGGTCTTGCCGCCGTCGGTGGTTTTGTACACGCCCCGTTCTTTGTTGTTTGTCCATTCGTTGCCCGAAGCTGCGGCATAGACGATGTCCGGGTTCTTAGGGTGGATAATGATGCGGGCAATAGTATTCGTCCCGGTCAAGCCCATATTCTTCCAGGTTTTCCCAGCGTCGGTGGATTTAAAAATCCCAGCTCCAGCCATGGAACTGCGGAAAATATTGGCTTCTCCCGTGCCCACCCAGACAATGTCCTGGTTGGAAGGAGCGATAGTGACGTCGCCGATAGAGGTAGAAGGAGCGTGTTCAAAAACCGGCTCCCAGGTAGTGCCTTCGTTAGCGGTTTTCCAGACGCCGCCGGAAGCCCCGGCTACATAGATAGTGTAGTGTTTCCCTTTTGGAACAACTACAGCCGTATCGGTCATCCTGCCGCTGACATTTAGCGGACCTAAGAACTGCCAGCCCAGGTTTTTGAACATTGATTTTTCCGTCATTGCCACATGCTGCCCGTACCATTTCAGGCGCAGTTCCGGGTCTGTGCAGGTGATACGTTTTTGTTCAGCCTGAGCCAGGAAACCGGAAAAAAGCAATAGTACTACCACAACCACAAACAAATATTTTTTTTTGTTAATCGAATGATTTGAAGATATCATAGAGTTTACCTCCTTACTATGATTTGATGAAGATCGGTGATTGTTTTTCATAATGTATTTTATAGAAAAAGCGTGTTTATTGCAATAGACAACCCGGAAATTTCTAAATCAGGGGCCCCACCACGTCCGTTGGAAAAGGGTGGAGCGGTAGTGGAAAAATGGTCCGGGAGCCGTGGAAAAGGTGTGGTTTTGCCGTGGGAAGGGGGCAATACGCCGTGGAAAGGGTCAACCGGCAGTGCGGAAGATATGAATTAGTAGTGCGGAAAGGGTGAATGAGCAGTGTGGAAGGGTCAATAGGCAGTGCGGAAAGGGTGAATGAGCTGTGTAAAGTGGGTGAAAAGGCAGTGAGATAGGGGCAATGAGCTGTGTGTCCGGGTTAAAAAGCCGTGGCAAAGGCCCGCTGCAGCATGTAAAAGAGATGAAACGGAGGTTTGTGAGTTGCTTTTTGGTGAAAAAGGAAGTAAAATAAAACTTGACAAACCGGGAAAACGAAACGATGCTAAAAAGACAAATACTCCTGTTAGCTCTGCTGGAAGAATTGGGAGAATTGTCTAACACGGAAATGATGAAATATCTTTTCCTGCTGACAAGATACCAGGATAAAAAAAGCTATCATTTTGTTCCCTATAAATATGGCTGCTTCTCTTTTAATGCCTATGCAGATAAAAGAAAACTAATCGAAAGAGGAATCCTAAAAGATTCCGATGAATGGGTTTTATCTGAAGATCAGAAAGGATTCTATTTTATGCTGCCCCGGGAAAACAGGTCGCTAATAACAAAAATAAAAAAAGGATTCGCACATCTTCAAAAGCAAGAACTAATCAGGTATACCTATTTGAAGTATCCTTATTATGCGGTGAACAGCGAAATTCTAAATGAGGTTTTAAGTGCGCCGGAAATCTCGCAAATAAAAGCCTGTATGCCGCAAAACGATATGAGGGCGATTTATACGATCGGTTATGAATCGAGAAGCATAGAAGAATATATAAATTGCCTCATTAAAAACGATGTAAAAATCCTGTGCGACGTAAGGAAAAACCCTATCAGCAGGAAATACGGTTTTTCTAAAAAAACCATGAGCAGGGCCTTAGAAACCGTCGGCATAGAATACAGGCATATCCCCGGATTGGGAATAGTAGGCGAGAAACGGAAGGATTTGCATGATTTGGAAGATTATAACCGCCTCTTCGACCTGTATGAAAAAGAAGTGTTGAGCAGCAGTTCTAATCTTTTAAAGATAATATATGAATTATTACTTGAAAACAACCGGGTTGGGCTTACTTGTTTTGAGAAGCTGCCTGCTTATTGTCACCGGACGCGGGCTGCGGAGGCAGTTGTCCGGCTTTTCGACCGGGATTTACCTATCATCGAGTTATGAGCGAAAGAGAGAAAGTCCTTATCACAGTGAAAACTTACCCCACGATTTCGGAAAAATATGGAGAACTTGTTTGCACCGCCGGGATAAGAGAGGATGGTTCATGGGTCAGGATATACCCGATACCTTTTAGAAGATTCGAGCAATTCAAGAGGTTTGCTAAATATACCTGGATTGAATTGCCTCTTACTAAGAATACGGATGATCCCAGGCCGGAGAGTTTCAAACCCACAAGATGGGATATTGAAACTCTTGAGAAAGTAGATACCAAAGATCAGTGGGAAACAAGAAAAAGATTAGTCCTTAAAGATAGTGTTTATGAAAACATGGCGGTGCTGATCGATAAAGCGAAAGCGAATGAACTATCGCTGGCAACGTTCAAACCCAACGAAGTATTTGATTTTGTCTGGGAAGAAGTTGAAAGAGAGTGGGACCCGAAAAAATTAGAAAGCGTATTAATGGATTTAAGGCAGGGACTGCTTTTTGAGCCGGAAGGATTTATAAAGGATTTTAAAGTTATGCCCAAATTGCCCTACAGGTTTTTTTATATTTTTAAAGATGCAAAAGGGCAAAGATCGAGAATGATGCTGGAAGATTGGGAAGTAGGACAACTGTATTGGAATTGCATACGGACATCTGGGAGTGAACAAGAAGCATTAAAGAAAGTGAAGCAAAAGTATTTTGATGAATTTGTTTTAAAGAAAGACTTATATTTTTTTCTCGGCACCACACGTCGATATCATAGTTGGGCAAAGAATCCTTTCGTTATCATCGGCACGTTTCATCCTCCGAAAGTAATACAGAAGAGTTTTGATTTTACTTTTTAGTATAAGAATTGTCGGGTAGATGGCGGAAAGGTTTGGTGAACCCGTGGCAAAGGCCCGGCGCTGGAATCGACGCAAAGTTGAACACGCTATTGAATTACGGGAAAAACTATATTATAATTAATCTATGGTAAAAAGACATAAAATCTATCGTAGCGGCTGGTGAAAAGATGAATCCAACATACAGTCCATTAAGATATCCAGGAGGGAAAGGCGTTCTCTCCGATTTCCCGCCAGAGGGGAGATGAAGGAGTAAATTATGGATAAACTTAAAGACATGCCGGTATCCGAACTTTTTCTCGACATCGGTAAATTTAAAGAGATGCCGGTTTCGGAACTTTGTTTCAACATCCGTAATCCCAGGCTGGTGGAATTTAGTGAAATAAATGAGCGGACTACCGCTGAACAAATTATAGAGATTCTCTGGGAAGTTATGGATGTGCGAGAACTGGTATTATCTATTGCGGCCAGTGGGTATTTTAGAAATGAGCCTTTAATCGTTACCCGGGAAAAAGGCCGGAATATCGTTATCGAAGGCAATAGGAGATTGGCTGCGATAAAGGTTATATTAAATCCCCTATCATTCAGCGTCAAAATCCCGGATGTAGACCCGGAAATTAAAGAAAAAATCCGGGAAGTGCCTGTAGTGGTAGCCTCCAGGGAAGCGGCATGGCGGTATATCGGCTTTAAACATGTCAATGGCCCTGCCAAATGGAATAGCTATGCAAAAGCGAGATACATTGCCCAGGTGCATAATGATTTTAGTATCCCGCTCGACCGGATCGCCTTCCAGATCGGCGACACTCATAAAACCTCACAGCGTCTTTATCGCAGCCTGATGGTGCTTGAACAAGCGGAAAAAGAAAAGGTTTTTTCCCGGGATGATATTAAAAGAAACCATTTCGCATTTTTGTATATATACACCGGTTTGCAGTATCCAGGCACCTGTGAATTTCTCAACCTCGGAGATGAGGATGAAGATGCAAAAGAGCCTGTGTCGAAAAATAAAATCAAAGAATTAGGAGAATTATGCAGGTGGTTCTTCGGCAGTAAAAAAGAGGATATCGAGCCTAAGGTTAGATCACAGAATCCCCACCTAAGTCAATTGGATGCTATCGTACAAAACAGGGAAGCGCTTGCCGCCTTAAGAGACGGTGAGTCCCTGGAAAATGCGTTCGAATTAACCAGACCTGTTTCCAACCTTTTTGAAGAAGAACTGTTACAAGCCAAAAGAAGTTTAGTCAAAGCAAAAGGGCTGGTGACCGAAGGGTATGACGGCTCTGAATCTTTGTTGAGAATAGCGGCAAGTATAGCGAATATCGCTTATGATTTACATACCGAAATGGAAAGAAAAAAAAATCGCCCCATGGATACGTTGAAACTGCCCGAAGAATTCTATAAACCCATTAAAGTAAGAGAATACCGGGAATTCAACAGAGAGGAAATCTACCGGGATGTTTAACTCCTTTATAGATAGCAATATCTGGATATATGCCTTTGTAGAATCGGAAAAAGAAAAAAAGAAAACCAAAATCACACGTTTTCTTGAAGATTTAACCAGTCGGTCTAAAATTTTGACGTCTATCCAGGTTCTAAATGAATTTCATTGGGTTCTAAAAAGAAAATATAAGATCGACGAATCTATTATACGTGACAAAGTTTTAAATGGGATTTTGCAGGTTACCGGGATGCATGTTCCATCAGGGATAATTATAGTATTTCTTATTGGGACAGTATTATCGTTGCATCTGCTTTAGAGAATGAATGCATCTATCTCTATTCCGAAGATTTGCAGCACCAATTAAAAGTAAAAGACAAATTGGAAATTATAAACCCTCTACTTTGAACGGTTAATAACCTGAATTTCCTATATGGAGAAAAAAAGGGATAGACTAATTTTTTAGCTCAAAGCTCAACCTCTCTGCCAAAATCCGTATCCCGCTTCAAATCCAATTGGGAATCATAAAGAAGTGAGCTTTTAAAGAATTCAACTAAAGAATCTTTACCTGCGCTGCCCGGCATGTCTTTGTCTAAGATAGTGACAAAAACAAAAGCGCCCTTGTCTTTAGATAAATTTCCAGGGACTTCATCCACCCATTTTAACTTATCCCTTTTTAAAAGCGCCCTATATGTTCTCAACATCGGCTTACTCCTTATTCATATTTTGCTTCCACTTATATTTTATACTAAATCGCTCGATTTTCCAAAAAGATTTTTGAAATCCGTCAACTTTTTATTAATATTTCGTGAAAGTTAGTTAGGAAAACAAGCTTTTTGATGGAGCTAATACACCCCATCCCACTACGTGGTACAGCCTTCAGCTTTCGGCGTCCAGCAAACGGGCATTCGCGAACTCTTACGGTTCTGCCGGGGGCCAAACCAAAAAAAACACCGAACACCGAATCTCGAAGGAAAACCCCATGACTTTTTGTTATCCAAAAGCCCCTTATCAGCCCTATCCGTCGGCGCTCCGCAGCACCGCTTCCCAGGCCGTTTTCTCCCAGGAATAGAACTTTAGACCTATACAAAAATAGGACTTTAGTTCTATATATAGAAACGTCCTATACAACCAAAAATACAACTAATGATGGATTGATTTCTTTATTTTTTAGTTTACACTTTAAGTGGTATGGTAATGGTAAATGAACATGACAGTTTTATAGGTTTTTGTTTCGCTTCCCCACCAATACCAATCTATCCCCCCAAAAAAAGAATAAAAATTAAAGGAGGTTTTCAACATGAGAAAACTAAAGTTAATCCTATCACTCTTACTGGTAGTATGTGTTACGGCGGCTTTTGCCGCTAATGGCGCTGCTCTTGTATCCGCGACGGATAATGAAACGGTCTTAAAGTTTAAACTTACAGATTATAATTTTAAGAAAGTTCAGACTCCGCGTGGAAAAGCAGTGGAATTAATCATTCCCAAAGCGGGTAAAACTTTGAAAAAAGGCGCCCCTGCTTTACCGATTCTCAGCGCTTCGGTATTGATCCCGGATGCGGCAAAGATGAAAGTTAAGGTTATCAACTCCATCTTTGTCGATATCCCCAACGTCAGGCTGGCTCCTTCAAAGGGAAACCTGACCAGGAATATCGATCCTGCCGGGATACCTTACGAATATGGCCCCGAGTACGACGTCGATTCTTTCTATCCCACGAAAGTGGCCCAATTAGGCACTCCCTATATCGCCAGGGATTTTCGCGGCCAGGCTGTGCGCGTATATCCTATCCAATATAACCCGGTTACCAAAGTTCTGCGGGTTTACAAAAAGATAGTGGTCCGGGTGTTCGATACCGGCAAAGTGGGCAAGAACGTCTTAACCCGGGCTCAGCCCCTCGATAAGTTGAGTACCGAGTTCAGGAATGTGTATTCACGCCAGTTCATCAACTTTTCCCAGGCCATCGAAAAGTACACCACGCTGGGCGACTCTATCGGCAATATGCTGATTGTCAGCTATACCAGCTTCATGACCAACATGAGCGACTTCGTAACCTGGAAAGAAAGCATCGGTTACAATGTTGACCTGGTAAATTATTCTACCATCGGCAGTGCTGCGGCATTAAAAACTTATGTTGCCAATTACTACAACAGCAATGGTCTGACCTTCTTACTGCTGGTTGGTGACAATGCCCAGGTGCCCGTTTCCAGCACCTCCAACGGCGACTCCGATAATAACTACGGTTATATCGTCGGCGGAGATCACTACTTAGATATCTTCGTAGGCCGTTTCTCTGCTGAAAATACCGGCCACGTAGACACCCAGGTAGACCGTACCATCCATTATGAACAGGATGTGCTCTCTTCAGCCACCTTCTTCAGGCACGCCATCGGCATGGCTTCCAACGAAGGGCCGGGACACAACAACGAGTACGATGCCACGCATATGAATTACATCTTAAGTGATTTAAGCGGTGACGGTTACACCACTCATACCAATTACCAGGACGGCGGCAGCACTTCCGCCCTGTCCACCCTGATCAACAACGGCGCCGGTACCATGTGGTACTGCGGCCACGGCAGCAACACCTCCTGGTCCTGCGGCTGGAGTTTTACCAACACCAATGTGGATGCACTTACAAACGTGGGTGAACTGCCCGCAATTTTCAGTGTAGCTTGTGTGGTGGGTAATTTCAAAAGCATCACCTGCTTCTGCGAAGCCTGGCAGCGCGCCACCGGCGGCGGCAGCCCCACCGGTTCGGTGGTCCATGCCGGTTCCACCATCAACCAGTCCTGGACACCGCCCATGGACGCCCAGGATGAAATGTGCGACATCTTAATCACCAGCCGAAGGACTTTCGGCGGCTGTTTTGTTAACGGTATGTTCAAGATGATCGACATTAACGGCGCTAACGGCGAAGACATGGCCGATACCTGGACCTGCTTCGGCGACGCTTCGGTGCAGTTACGTACTCCCGGAACCCCTGATGGGCCTACCCCTTCAACTCCCGATCCCCCGGTAGCCGATTTCACCGGTAGTCCTACTTCCTTGATGGCAGGCGGCAGCGTCGATTTTAGCGATACTTCCACCAACAGCCCCACTTCCTGGTCCTGGAGTTTCACCGGCGGCACACCTTCTTCCAGCACCGCCCAGGATCCCACGGTCACCTATAATTCCGCCGGCAGCTTCACGGTAGAATTAACCGCCACCAACGCGGCCGGAAACGATACGGAAACCAAAGTCAGCTACATCACCGCAGCGGCCATGCAGGCCCCGGTAGCCAATTTTACAGGCAGTCCCACTACTATTTATGAAGGCGGCACGGTCAACTTTACCGATACTTCCACCAACAGCCCCACTTCCTGGGCCTGGACATTCAGCGGCGGCAGCCCCTCTTCCAGCACCGCCCAGAATCCCTCGGTCACCTACAGCACAGCCGGTACATACACCGTATCCCTAACCGCTTCCAACTCGACGGGCAGCGACGGCGAAACCAAAACCGATTATATCACAGTACAGGTACAGCCCATCAGCTACTGCGCCTCCCAGGGCAACGACTACAGCTACGAGTGGATCGCCGGTGTCAATGTGGGCGATATCGCCAACTCTTCCGGTGCGGCCGGTTATACGGACTTCACTTCCATCACCGGCAGCCTTACCGCCGGTGCAAATGCCGGTGTCAGCTTAACCCCGGGTTTCGCCAGCAGTTCTTACAGCGAATACTGGATCATCTGGATCGACTACAATGCGGACGGCGATTTCACCGACAGCGGCGAACAGGTTTTCAGCGGTAACGGTACTTCTACGGTATCCGGCAGTTTCACCGTACAGGCCGGAGCCAGCGGCATCACTCGCATGAGAGTATCCATGAAGTACAACGCGGCTCCGACTTCCTGCGAAACCTTCACTTACGGCGAAGTGGAAGACTACACCGTCAACATCACCGGCGCGGTACCGCAGCCCCCGGTTGCCGGTTTCACCGCCAGCAGCACCACCATCAATGAAGGACAGAGCGTGACCTTCACCGACACTTCCACCGAGAATCCCACCTCCTGGTCCTGGACCTTCGAAGGCGGCACCCCCGCCACCAGCACGGCCCAGAATCCCACCGTCACGTATAATACCGCGGGCGCCTACAATGTCACCTTGACTGCGGCCAACGCTTACGGTTCCGATGATGAAGTCAAGGTCGATTATATCACGGTAAACGTTGTGTCTGCCGATGAAATTGCCGATGCCGTAGATAACGGCTCTTTAACCTTTACTAAGAGCGGCAGCGCGGATTGGTACAAAGACACCGGAGTTTATTATTACGACGGCGATTCGGCCGGGAGCGGGGCTATTACCCACAACCAGTCCACCACCATCGAAACCAGCGTTACGGTGGGTTCCACCCAGGCCGTTAAATTCTACTGGAAAGTCTCGTCCGAAACCAATTATGATTACCTGAGATTCTATATCGACGGTGTTGAACAAACCACCATTGCGGGTACCGTAGACTGGACCCAGGTGGCTTACAATATCGGCGCCGGCACCCACACCCTGAAATGGTCTTACACCAAGGACGGCTCTGTCAGCAGCGGTTCCGACCGCGGTTGGGTAGATAAACTCGAGATCACGGCCCCGGCCGCGGATGCCATTGCTGAAGCGGTGGACTACCCGGCCTTGACCTTCAGCCTGTCAGGGAACGGCGATTGGTTCCCTCAGACCACCACCACCTATTTCGACGGCGGTGCTGCCGAGAGCGCTAATATCGTTGATAGCCAGACCACAACCATGGAAACCACTATCTCCGGTAAAACCTCCGTTAAATTCTACTGGAAAGTTTCATCCGAATCCAATTATGATTACCTGAGATTCTACATCGACGGCGTTGAACAGGATCAGATTTCCGGTACCGTCGACTGGACACAGAAAACCTATACCGTCTCCAGCGGCGCCCATACCCTGAAATGGTCCTTTACCAAGGACGGCAGCGTCAGCAGCGGCTCCGACACTGGTTGGGTAGATAAACTCGAGCTCCAATAATCCTTTACAAATCGAACATCGAACGTATACTTAGGATACGTTCCCGATAATACAAAAGGCCGGGATCCCGATCCCGGCCTTTTTATTTTGGGTCAAAAAAGGCACCCGGAGACGATGAAATAACCCCTGGCAGGGGCAGCGGGTGAGCGCTTTTGCTTTTAAATAATCAGAAGTTTTGATCAAACTTTTTCAAAAG
>JAGLSW010000236.1 GCA_023135565.1 Candidatus Aminicenantota bacterium
CACCCGCTGCCTCTTGCCGCGAAGCAACTTATAGGCCCCCCACGCCGCGGGTCAAGAAGAGATTAGACTGTAAAGCAGCTCGATCTCCTCAGCCCACAAGGTCTCATCTATAGTTTCCAAAATCAAGGGCATCTCTTCCAACCGGGGATCATTCACTATCAACTTGAAAGTCTCTAATCCTAACAACCCCTTTCCAATACTATGATGGCGGTCCTTACGACTGCCTAATTCAACTTTCGAGTCATTAATATGCATCCCTTTCAGGTATTCGAAACCCACTATCTCAGCAAACTGCTTCATGGTCTCTTCATAAACTTCCGCCGTCCTGAGATCATACCCGGCGGCAAACGTATGACAGGTGTCCAAACATACCCCTATCCGCTCCTTATCTTCTACCCTATCTATCAAATAAGCTAAATGCTCGAACTTGTAACCCACATTGCCACCCTGACCGGCTGTGTTCTCGATCACCGCAGTTACCCCTGCCGTGCGCTCTAACGCCATATTGACCGACTCCGCGATCAATACTAAACACTCTTCATCACTGAGCTTCTTCTTGTGACTGCCGGGATGAAAATTTAAATATTTCAAACCCAAAAGACCGCACCGCTGCATCTCCTCAAAAAAAGCGGCCCGCGACTTCTCCAACGACTCCGGCTCAGGACTGCCTAAGTTAATCAGGTAAGCGTCATGAGGCAAAATAAAATCAGCGGAAAAACCCTCCCGCAGGCAGTTTTCTTTGAATTTTTCGATATCTGCTTCACTGAGAGGCTTTGCTTTCCACTGTTTCTGGTTCTTGGTAAAAAGGGCAAAAGCTTTTGCCCCGATCTTAGCGGCATTAAGGGGGGCATTATACACCCCGCCGCTAGCGCTGACATGTGCTCCGATTCGTTTCATCCTTTATATTATTATAACATTAACTATCTGTCAATACAGTATTGAAATAAGATCAAACATCTGCTAAAATAATACATCCCCACCCGGGGTGTACCAGGAGCTATATAAGTCGAAAAAAAATATGAAATGCACGAATTGTGATTCTGATATTCAAGCGGGCAGCGATTTCTGCACCCGCTGCGGTAGTCCCGTACCGGACCAATACAATTCCCCTACCTGGTATACCGGCAGAAAGCTCCCCGGGACCCGGGATTTCTCTTTTGCTCCCGGCGATTCCTTAGGAAAAAGGTACGAAATCGCAGCAGAGATCGGCCGCGGCGGCATGGGCAAAATCTTCAAAGCCCGGGACAAAGAGTTAGACATCTTCGTGGCCATAAAAATGATCCACCCCGAACTTTTAACAAACCCCGATACAGTTAAAAGACTTAAAAAAGAACTCCTCATGGCAAGAGAAATATCCCATGAAAATGTCGTCAGGATCCACGATTTCTTCGATGAGGGGGATGTAAAATTCATTTCCATGCAGTATATCGAGGGCCAGAACTTAAACGAACTGATCCGCAGCTCCGGCCCGTTGGATACCAAAACCGCGGTAAACATTTTTAAACAACTCTGCCGGGGACTCAAAGCCGCCCATAACCAGGGGATTATCCACCGCGACCTGAAACCGCAAAACATTATGATAGATAAAACCGGCAAAGCCTATATCAGCGATTTCGGCCTGGCAAAATCTTTAGAAGAAAAAGGGATGAGCATGTCCGGGATAGTGATGGGCACACCGCAGTATCTTTCGCCGGAACAAGCCATGGGCGAAAAATTAGATCGACGCTCCGATATTTATAACCTGGGCATCATCATGTATGAGATGATCACGGGCAAGGAACTCTTCTCTTCGGAAACGGTTCTCGGTTACTTGCAGAAACATATCCGCGAAAAACCCACCTCCCCGTCGGCCATCAATACACTGATTCCACCATTTCTCGAGAAAATCATCCTCAAGTGTTTGCAGAAGAACCGGGACAAAAGGTACGGGGATGTAGAGGATATTCTCGAAGACCTGGAAAGAGAAAAAGCAGCGTCTACATTTTTTTACCCGAAAAAAATAAAAAAAATCGCAAAAATATCCGCTGCTGCTGTTCTAATACTTATAACAGCCCTAATACTTTATTTTATTTTGGGAAACGGAGATAGAGAAGAACCGCCCCCTTTAAGTAATAGGAAAGCGGTGGCGGTATTGTATTTTCAAAACGACACCGGCAAAACGGAATTAGACCACTGGCGCAGTGCGCTGCCGACATTATTAATAACCGACCTGGCCCAATCCCCCCTGTTAAAAGTATTACCGGAAGCCGAACTCTTCCAGATCATGGCGGATATGGAACAATTGGAAAATACCCGCTACTCACTCCTGGTGCTTGGGCAGATAGCTGCCAAAGCCAATGTAGATCATCTTATATTGGGAAATTATACCAAAGCCGGGGCTACATTCCTGATTAACTCCAGGATACTGGATGTGCGCAGTGAAAAGTTGCGCTATCTCCCCAATGTGCAGGGCAAAGAGGAACACCTTTTTACCCTGGTAGACGACCTGACTAAAAATATTAAGAAAAAATTAGAGTTCACGAGACAGGAACTCAAGGCCGACATCGATAAAGAGGTTGACCGGATCACCACCACTTCCACGGAAGCATTAAAGCACTATGTGGCAGGAAAAAGGTGCGTCTACGAAGGAAATTTTCGCGAAAGCATCGAATATTTCGAGAAAGCAATTAAAATCGACGCCAAATTTGCCATGGCTTACCGGGATATGGCCTGGGCCTATGCTTACCTGGGTGATTTAAAAAACCGCGAGAAATATTTCCGGAAAACCCTGGAACTGCTTGATCATATTTCACCCCGGGAGCGCTATATAATCCAGGGTGATATATACGGGGAAGCTGAAGAAACATTCGATAAATCCATCGCAGCTTATCAAAAACTACTTGAACACTACCCGGGTGATAACGAAGCCCTACGAAAACTCGGTATGGCTTACTCCCATAAAGAACAATGGGATATGGCCATCAAACAACTTTCGATCTGCCAAAAAAAACACATTCCCGATATTGTTTCTCTTCTTCTCCTGGTTCGTTGTTACATGGCGAAAGGGATGTATAATAATGCCAGACAGGTGCTTGACGATTACGGGGAGCAGTTTGATAACCATTACTTAATTCATAAAGAGAAGGGACTTTCTTATTTGACCGAAGGAAAATACGATCTGGCTCTCGCAGAGTTGGACCGGGCAATTGCTCTTCAACCGGGAGATAATCCCCTCATTATTTTAAAAGGAAATATCTATTTGCTAAAAGGAAACTTGAAGCGGGCGGAAGAGCAATTCAAACTCTTTCCAAAAGATAAAATTAAACGTTATGATAACCTGCTGAGTTTAAGACATTTGTATTTACTCCAGGGGAAATTCACCGCCAGTGAGGGCCTGTTAAAGGAGATGATTAATCTTGCCCGTTTTGCAGGTAATACATACGATATACAGAGAGGCTATGTCTTCTTAGCCTATTCTTACCTGAATTCAGGCAAAGTGGACGAAGCACTGAAAGCTGCCGATAGAGTCCTTGATAACGAACTCCAAAAAAAATTTGCGGGATACGCAAGAATCGCTCTTTATTTCAAAGCTCTTGCCCACCTTGAAAAAAGGGAGATCGAAATAGCTGAAGCCATTGGAGAAAAATTAAAAATTTCATTAGAAAAAGGAGCGGTACGAAATAACATTAAATTTTATTTCCATTTTTTAGGAGTAAAGGAGCTCAAAAAAAAGAATTTTGCCGCCTCGCTCAAACATTTATTAAAAGCCGTATCCTATCTAAATAAGGCGATTTACGGGGAATTGTTTCGAGATCATCATGCTCTTTTTTTCAGCACTCTTGCTTCCGCCTATTACCAGTCCGGCGATCTCGATAAGGCTGAGAGAGAGTATAAAAATATTCTTGCTCTAACTACCGGAAGATTGTTATATGGGGACATTTATGCCCTCAGCCTGTACCGGTTGGGTAAAATATACCGGGCCAAAGGAGAGAAAAGTAAAGCCGTCGAATATTTTGAGCGGTTTCTCTCCCTCTGGAAAGACGCCGATCGCGGTATAAAGGAAGTGGAAGATGCCAAAAGGCAACTGGATGTCTTAAAGTTAAAGTGATAGGTGATTAACTTATTTCTTTCTCGGAAAAATCTGGGAATACACGCATAAGTCCACAAGTTAGCCCTTTCATCGGCTGTTTTTCCCCTTCAGCAGCCTTGCGGAGATAATCTAAGGCGCTTATTGCCTCTTGTTTTGTCTCGCCTGCCGGTATTGAAGCAATCGCTTCCTCGAAGATTTCAAAACAATGCTTTACATTGGGAGTGACTTTAATTTTTTTCCCGGTCAAACCGAACAATTCAAATATACTGGACATGTTATTTCTCCTTTTTCTAAAACTTTTTTAGAGGATCAAAGAAAAAAAGCCTTTTCTGTCCGGCCATTTTGTTTTTATCCCCTTTCTCCTGTTTACCCATATTTTAATATAGCACAAAATTATTCCCCTGTCAAATGAATGCCGCGGGCCAAAAGCCGGATGTTGAAAGCTGAAAGCTTCCTAAATCAGCCACCAAAAAAATAAATTTTTTTTGGACTGAACATAGATAGTGGGGTTTCGCCTATTGCCGATCCCGGCAGCCGGTACCAAAAAAGAAGTACTCATCATCATCCTCTTTATAGTATATTCTATATACCTTACAATTTTGTTTTTCCAAAACTAAGCTGGAAAAAAACCACCACACAGACCCTACTTTTCTTTTAAATTTTGTCTATAATCTTTAATATAGCTCGATCTATACTTATCCCCCCTTACCATATCGTCAATTAGCAGGTAGTGTTTTCTCAGCAATCAAAAAATCGGGAAACCGTTTTTTATTCCTCTTTGTCTTTTTTCCCTTGCTGAGATTTTAGTTTTTTTTCTTCGTTCTATCCAAAAAAACTGGAAAAGTCACAAAGTCATGCACCGTGCACATCCGTCTTTTAATAAATTAATGAAATTTTATTCATTCGTTTTGAAGATAATTGCTTGACAATTAATTTAAATAATGGTAGCATGTATCATGAAATTTGTTATAAACGGCTTCTTCAACAAACCAATAAACACCGAACAAAAAAGATATGAAGCTTTACGCGCTTTTTATATCGATAAACTTTCCGCTAAACAGACCGCCAAAAAGTTCGGCTTTACTACTGCTTACTTTAAAAAATTACAATACCAGTATGCCGCTGAAATAAAAAAAGGACACAACCCCTTCTTTATACAAAAGAAAAAAGGCCCAAAAAAACGTTCTACCAACAAAAAAATCATACAACAAATCGTTGATCTCAGAAAAAAAAACCATTCAGTCGGCGATATTAAAACAGTACTAAACGCAAAAGGACAGCAAATATCTTTAGTAACCATCGACAACATCCTAAAAGACCAGGGATTTGCTCCTCTACCACGAAGAACCAGGAAAGAACGAAACTCTATCGCAATTCCTGAAAAAATCAAAGCACCGACCCCAGATATACAGCAGGCAGTCTGGTTAACCGGATTACCTGCTGTATTCTTAAAAGGATAAAATAGTATTTTAGATAAGGATTAATCATGTATAAAAAAAATCAAAAATTTTTAATGCTGATCGTTATGATTCCCTCGATAATTCTCTTCATTACCAATTGCAGCGGATCAAAAGTAGAACCGGCACATTACAAAAAGGGTAATTTAAAAATAAGCTCTGTCGAGTTTGTTTCAAAGGAACTCCCCCGGACAACATATGCCACCGCTGTAGAAAATAAAATTTTTGCGGTTGGTTTAGAAAAGAATATTTGGCGGATAAACTTAGAAGAAAAAAAAGAAGAGAAAATCATTGAGAAAGGCATTGGGCCGAATGAGGTATATAAGGCGCGAAGATTAACTATTCACAAAGGCCGGTGCTGGGCTAGCACATCACTAAACTGGGACAAAATTTATAGTTTCGACATATTACAGGAAAAACCGGAAGTTGACTTGTTTAAGCTGCCTCCAGGGATTATCAATATAGACTCTCTATTCCCAATATCGGGAAACATAGTCGCATGTGTATATCATGGCTGGGAGGATAATTTAGTAAAAATTATAGACCGGGAGAAAGGAACGGTTAAAGGGGTCGGGAAACGCACATTTATAAAAGCGATGCGGACATTTAACGTTAATGTGGTTGATATTTTTTTATATAAAGGAAATGCTTATGTGACCCAAACTATCGAACCGGTTGTTCAAACCCAATGGGGTCAAGTCTTGCATTAACACATTTTGATAACTCAAATGTTGCAATGCAAGGCTTGACCCCGTCAACCTTTTAACTTGGGGCTTTCAGTTTTTAGTTGTGAAAACAATGCAAAGACTTGATACTTAAAGGAATTGCTTTCTTTGATGAGAAGGAAGATTTCTTTCACTATATCACTGTCATGCCCGAACGTTTCTGTATCAATGGTATTTTCTTCCCGGATGAACATTTTTCCTGTACCGGTCAGGATATAGTTGACGTT
>JAGLSW010000237.1 GCA_023135565.1 Candidatus Aminicenantota bacterium
GGTCAATTTTAATGAGCGCTATAGACTCGGCGAATAGATATATTAGAAAAGGCTGCCGAGTACCTGGCGTTGATACACGCCCGCATGCCGGACACCGGTTTGAAGACCGATTTCCGGGCAAAAGTAAATAATAAGTTAAGTGATATAGGAGTCAAAAACCATTTAAAGCAGAGGATTGTACAATCCATGACCGCGGTAGTTGAGAGTTTTGCAGGCGCAGTGCAGGTTTTTGGCAAAGATGCCCACCCCGGGAACTGGTTGGCTGCAGATAGAGGGGAGATAGCTGCCTTAGATATGGAAGACAAGGGTGTGGTGCCGTTAGAAATCGACCTGGTGAATCTTTTGGAGTTCGACAGTTTCGGATTGAAGCGTCGGCAGAGGGAAGAACTGAAAGAGCGCATTATCGGCGTATACCTGGAATATTACGGAAGATACCTGGAATGCAGCGGAGAGAAAATGCCTTTTTCCCGGTTACGGTATTTGAATGCCGTTATCCAGCGGATGCTTTGTTTGTATTGTTTTTGGTCCTGCCGCGGCCGGGATACCGCCGGAATAAGAAGAAATTTCGTACTGGACAATGCTCTCTATGCCATAGGTGAAATCTCGCACCGGTTCAAGGATTATTTCTCGTCACATCACCGGGATTACAATGGTTTGGAAACAGCCTTGAACCGTTTAAAATTTCCGGGGTGAAATTACATATAATTTCTTTAACGGTTAAGCCTGCGCTTACTCACCATACATGACAAAAGCACTCCAAAAATAAGGAGAAGCGTATTGCTTACTTTTTACCATCGACAATTTGGCCTGCCTCAAAGCCTCTTCCTCGCTCATCTCTTTCTCTAATATATTAGTATAAAACTTCACCATCAATTCTTTGGCGCCGGTGTCGCTGATACTCCAAAGACCGGCAGCAACCGCGGCAGTCCCGGCATACATGACCGCGGATATAAGACCGGTTACACCCTCCGCCCTTTCCATTTTGCCTAAAGCGGTTTGACAGGCGGAAAGCACTACCAGCTTTGCATCGAATTCACAATTCATAATATCATCGAGAGTAAGAAAACCGTCTTCCACGGCTCCGGGTATCTGAGACAATATCAAACACTGGAAACCTTCCCCCAATATACCGTGACAGGCAATGTGAATGTAATCGAAATCTTTCATTCCCGGGGCTTTGACCTTTTCTTCGCGGGCTTGCTCCCTGAGATAGACAACTCCCTTTCGGCCATGCTTCCTGAAAAGCCCGGCAATGTTTTCTACTTCTTCTCCACTGGCTTTTAAACGGTTAAAACAACCTCGTTCCCTATCATATTTGACCAGGATAGCTTCAATTTGCTCTGCCGCGGAAAGCGAACCTTGCTCCGGTTTCCCCAGGCGGAAATTCTCGTAATCATAGACGGGGTCACCGATCCCGATAAAACTATTTGCCCCCCGGCGCTTGCGAGAATATTTTCGCAGAAAAGAAAGAACCGATGCCCCCTGGATATATTTGATTCGATAACGTTCCAGTAAATATACCGGCCTGCCGGTTTCACCGGTTTCCATCACAAAGGATTCGAAGGGTATTTTGGCCAATACGCCGTCCGGGACCACAATAAGATCGGTGACCCCTTGCAGCCATGATTCGATGGGTTTTAATATGGTTAGATAAAGCTCTTTCCCATAGGCGATCATTTTAGGGCTGTCGTTTTTTTTGACGGAATATAAATACTTGCTTACAATCTGCTTGAGCACCCCTGCTTTATTTTCGAGTGTTACCGCTTCGAAAGACCGGGCTGAAACCAAAAAAATATATATTTCATCTTTGGCAATTAGGTAACGCAGCAGCGCTTCTCCTTCTTTCAATACTTCCCTTTGCAGTTCCCGGATAGTTACGGGCCGCGGGTATTTTACCGACGCATATAAGGGATTATTCAACCTGATTTTGACCAGCAGGTCTTCATACTCACGTTCAGTCTTTTGGTATTGTTCTTTTATTTCGCTTCGTTCGTCCTCCCGCTGGGTGTCGTGCATGTCCCGGGTGAGCCGCGATAACGTGGCAGTCAGGTTATCTCTTTCTGCCAGCAGATGCGCCGGTATGCCTTTTTCCAGTTCTATCAGCCCTTCACCCAATTGGTCCAGGAACAGCCGCACTTTGACCAGTTCGGCATATTTAAAAGCCCGTTCATAATATTCGTAGTGCATTACCATGCGCAGTATTAATTCCCAGCGTGGGTAAGCTTCCTCCATGAAACTGCGTTTCATTTCGGAAAACGCGGTCTGTGTACGAAACCGTTCCTGGTGGAGAAAACTCTCATCCAATAGGATGAAGGCTTCGTCTATTTCCGCCAGCATGAGATGAGCGCTTGCTTTCTTGAGTTTGGCGGTGGACAGGGATTCGATATCGCCGAGCCGGGCAAAAACCGGGATGGTCCGGTCATATATCTCCAGGGCTTTTCTCCATTCCTGTTGGGTAAGGTAAATATCCGCCAAACTCTCGTAAACATGGGAGTAAGCCTGGGGGTATGCCAGTTGTTCAAAGACGGTCTGCGCCTTTTTACACATTTCCTCCGACCGGGCAAAATCATCCTGCGACAGGTAGACCCTTGCTTTGCCCAAATAAATCCAGCCTTCCGAATAGGGGGATTCTACTTTGTCCAGCAGCGAATAGGCTTCATCATACATATTTATAGACCGGGAAAAGTCCCCTGTTTCCAAATATACTACTGCCTTTCCCAAATAGTTTGCCAACACCTGAGCGGATGGGTTTCCTGCCTTTTCGCAGCAAAGTAGGGATTTGTCGTACATTTCTAGGGATCTTGCGGGAGCGCCGATGAAGGAGAATATAAAGCCTTTGCTCCGGTACACCTCGGACAGTCCCGGCATGGAACCGGCTTTTTCAAAATAAGCCGCTGCGTTTTCGTGCATGCGCAGCGCCTGGAATGTGTCACCCCGGTACATATAAATATCTCCCATGCCATGGTATACTTTCCCGGCATCGGCAGGATACTTCCCGGCATCCAGAAAAGCCAGCGCTTTCTCGTACATCGCCATGGCCTTAGAAAAATCCCCGGAGAAAAAATAGTACCTGCCCTTCCGACTATACAGGCGGCCCAGCCCCCATTTGTTGTTGGTTTTTTCATAAAAAGACAACGCTTTTTTTTCCATCTCCAGGGCGCGTGCTATTTCGCCTCTTTTAAGAAGGGTATCCCCCATAAGCGATGTCACGTTGGCAATACCCATTTCATTCCCGGTTTTCTCATAAAAAACCAGGATTTTCTCAAGAATTTTAAGGGCTTTCGATTCTTCATCCCGGTCGATATAAATCGAGGCTGTAAAGAGTTCTACTTCGCTTCGCATTATCCTATCGCCTATCTTCTCGTAAAAGATGCGAGCTTTTTTATACATTTCCAGCGCCTTTTGAGTATCACCGTTATCATGATAAGCCATTCCTTGCTGCCGGTAGAGGCTGGCCGATTCCTTTTCGCTGCTACCAGAAACTGGGGTTTTCATGCTGTGATTAACTTTCATCTATTATACCGAATGCCTTGGGCAGTATAACAACGCATAATATCAACAGCCCCATGAAAAATACGATAGGCGGGAAAAATAATGTGCCCCAAAAACCGAAACTGCGACCACCGAGGTTGTCGGCCTGGGATTTTATCCCGTTGGCAACGATCGCGATCAAATATGGCACCACGTCGATTATAGATGCAATATAGAAAAAAATGATGAAAAACAAACATATTACAGAATAGAATAACACAGGAAGAATCAATAATAATTTTAAGAAGAAGTTTCGCTCTTTTATACTTCCCCACATAGAGGACAGCAGGCCCTGATGTATGCCTGCGACTCTCATCATACCCGAACTTTCTTTGAAAGACATATTACCTCCTAAGCCCGTTCCCGTTTTACATTCCTGCCAAGGGCCCTGCAGTAGTTATAGATCGCGCAGCCACCACCGGTAAGCATTCCGGCGGCTGTGAACGCGCCGATGATGATTGCCAGGCCGGGCAAGATGACATGAACAATTAACAGGTAAACTAAATAAATGAGAATGATAAAACCGATTATAGCCATTTTAAACCTCCGTTTTTGTTTTTTTCATTTTTTTAGTAGTCTATATATTTCCAATGGGATGGTGATAAATATAGTCTTAAAAATGAATAACATAACTTTTAACGTAATTTTAACTGTTGAGTAAATGATGTCTGAAACCGCTGCACTCATGATTCTTAACTCCTAATCATATAGATCGCTTTTGCTTACTTTCATCGCTTTGCCCGGGGAGGCCGGGGGCGCTTTAAAAAAAACTGCGCCGCCAACCGCAAACAAGCAAAAACTTTTATTAAACTCTCAAATCTTTGTTCGCTTTTCCCAATAACCAGAGCAGCGGTTCCTCCACCCGGTAGGGCTGAAACTTCTTACCGCTGCCGTCCGGGATGCCTCCCAATGCGCTGCAGGTGTAGAAACGGTAGGTTTTAAACTTCTGCTCCAACATGCGCAGGAAATTGCCGAGTCCCCAGGATTTGAATTGTTTCTGTATTAGTTGGTTCTCGGCTTCTTTAAAATCTTTGAGGTCGGGGTGTTTTATCATGTGGTCTTTTACGGCTTTATGCCCGATGCGATCTTCCAGATCAAAGGCATCGATCTTATTGATGACTACAGCGCAGGGTTTGTCGATTCGTTCATCTCTCTTGATTTTATGGTTTTTTTCAAGGTTGATCAACATTGTATCGAAGGCATCTTCCAGCATCATATCACTGGGCCTGATTTCACTGCCGTGTATTTTTAGGTTTTCTTCATATTCATTGAGCAGCTCAGGTATGGAAAAGGGGTCGATGATAAACAAATAACCATGCAAATAGCCGTAAAACCTATGAGTCAACAGTTCGCTGCTGTCCTGGAAAGCTTCTCCCGCCGCATCATAAAAATAGAGAAGTTTATCCGGGGACCATTTTTTACTTTTAATGAAAAAATTGAAGGCAGTGGGGGTTAACTCCGTGGTTTTGGCAGGCACGATGCCCTTATTAAAATCTTGCAGCGCCCGGTTGTACATATCCTCGTTCCGCGGGTCAAGAAAAGGAGTTTCCCAGGATTTTTTCGGGGCAATATCTTCGATTAATCCATTGGCCGCGGCCATGAGATAACAGGTTTTCCCTACTGACGGCCCCCCGATGATGGGGATACAAATGGGGGTGGTTCCCGTCCCGTTTCCAAGGCTTTTGCTGCACTTTGGGCAGGCACCTTCAAGCTTAGCCCGGCCGTTCAAAAAAGAGGTGGGTAGTTTTTCGCCGCAATTGCAGGTGCGCTTAATGATACCGTAGCTATTGGGAATAAGATTGGTGTGCGCAGTGCCACATTTACGGCAGCGGTAAACAGGCAGTTCCGATTTGTGATGGCACACCGGGCAGGCGGTAAATATCTTTTTCCTAACCCGGTACAGTTTGTCTATCCCCCAGATCAATGTGAATGAGAGATATACCAGTAAGAAAAAAGTACCGAGAATGGCGATATGCACAGCGCTGATGGCCACAAAAAATATGGTGCCGAATAAGACTACGGAAAAGGCGGCAAAACCGGCCCAGGCGGCAAGAAAGTAATACCATTCGCCCTGGCTGCAATAATCCGCGAATTTAGAGCCGAATTCTTTGGCGGTTTCCCAATTGGACAACCAGGAATCCCTGATAGTGCCGCCCAGATCCCGGTACCCTTTCCCGAAAAAATAACTTTTAATTGCCGGTTGAATTTTTTCTTGATTCATTTTGTCTTCCTCCTAATAATTTTAATCTTACGGCTCAGACTCGTTCGGGCCGCACGTTTTGCCTGAAGGCCGATGCATAATTATACACCGCATATCCGCCTCCGCAGAGAGCGCCTACGCCCATAAAGATAATCAATAAGGGCACGATTACGAATACAATAAAAGCGATAACCGCTGCTATTGCTAATAATCCAAATATAAGTCCTGCTCCGTCGTCCATTTTTTACCTCCTGTTTTTTTTTATTCTTTTTATTTTCTTTGAGTTTACTTTTGGGGCGCTGTTCTTTTTTTGAAATAATCGCGTGAATTGATTGAAGAGAGAACTCTGCTTCTTTTCCGAAACTTCCTCTAACATCTTTACAAATTCACGTTTGCCCGCCGGTTTTTCGACGGCGCTGCTTTTTAAGACTTTTGACCGTATATGATCGAACTGGGATTTTGAAAGTTTGCAGAGCATTTTTATTAAATCGCCGCGAGATTCTTCTAACACGGCGAAATACTGTTTATCTTCCAGGAGTATAATGAGATAAAATTTAAAAAAGTCCAGGAAAACCCTTAAACCGGATTCTTTATCTTCTTTTAAAAGTCGTTTGATTCCCGCAATATATGCCGGTACAAAACCGTTTCCTAATTTCGATGTTCCCAACCATTGAAATATAAGCTGGTGATCCCGGTGAGATTTCATTAGGCTGAGCAGGTTCGGCAGGCACCAGCTTAGATAATCCTTGAACCTTTGTATATCGAGGTCTTCCAGGTTATGGATACCGGCGCCTGGCTTAATCAACTGTGAAATTTTTACCGCTTCCGGTTCTAACCCGGCTTTTTCGCATTCTGTTCCTAACAAAATCAGCCCGGTTATATCCGGTGAAGTTATTATTTTTCGTTTCTTTTTAATTTCCTGCACCGATACCATTTTTTTCCGGGCCGCCCTGCCGGGAGATAGAAGAACCGTTCCTTTTTCAAAGTCCCGGATCACACGTCGCACAACTTCCGGGTCGGTAATCAATTCAGCGGCGTCGATGAGTTTCTCACATTCCTTGAATTTTTCTTTTTCCCAGAGGAGTTCCAGGTAACCGTCTACTGCCGGGCTAAAATATTCTTGTAAGAAAGTCCTGTCTTTTTTAAATACCGAGTCAAAATATGTCCGGAAAAATACCGGTTTGTCGGGCGCATCATGCAGCAGGTTAAAATACTCTTCGTAAATAAACTGGCTGTGCCCGCGTTGAATCAAGCCCAGCCTGACATGAACCGCGGAAGCGGTGGTTTTGTTTTCTACTACCTTGATGTAATTATTAAGGAATATGGCCCGTTTCTCTTCGCTGGTTAGCAAATGAGTGAGACAAAAGGAGATGAAGTCTACGAAGAAATCATTATCTTTACCGGCACTTTGCATGGCTCTCTTTAAATGGATTTCCTCCGGGAGCAGGTTGGCAAGGGAATATTCAATAAATGATTTGAACAGCGGCTGTTTGGCTTCCATATCGTCCCAGGAGTAACGGAACGATATGACTGTGCCGATAACTACATTAAAATATATTTCAGTGCACTGGGGGGAGCGGTTATTCGTGATATATTTGATGATTTGCCGGAGACGGTTTTGGGATAGGACTGCTGCCGCGAATTCTTCTCCGTGGTTTTTATTTTGTTCCCTGACGGCGTGGAAGAAATTCTCGATACTTTCCCGGTCCGGTTGGGGTGGGGACAGCGTGTGGTGATCCAATGACTGGAAAAAGAACCGGTAAGCTGTTTCCAGGTGTTTCTTGCCCGGACTCTGGCGAGCGATTTTGAATAAAAATGTACTGAGGGTTTCCGCCGATTCAAAATCTACACTGCTGCTCAGGCTGTCGAGGATTTGTGAAAAATTGCCGGCTAACTGCTGCAATATCTCCACGGTGGCATATTTATCGGCAAACCTGACGGCAGCCAATACCTGTTTGGGTGATAAGTCTTCCACGCCTACCCGGGTTAATGTTAATAAAAAACAGAGACTGTCTAATTCTTTGTTGATAAAATTGAAATCGAAGAGATTTATAAAATCGTGGAATTCCGCCAAACTGTCCGGCGATATGGTATAACCTATGTCGATGTTTTTGGTGAATTCATATTCCCGGTCGAGCCCGGCGATACCCTGGTTTTCAAAATCGAATATGTAGTGTTCAAAATTTCGTTGGGTCTCGGAAAAAGCAAAACGGCTCCCTTTTTGGGGGACAGCGGATATCATGAGGTTCATAGAGGTGGGGTCATGGGTATAAGTGGTAAAAGTCAAATTGTGGGCCATTTTTAGGGGAAAAGCCATCTGGATGGCTGCTATCCAATAAGCGATATTAGTCGGGGAGCCGGATAGTACCAGGCTGCGATGAGTTTCGTGGTAATCGACTGCTGCTGTTACCATCTTTTTTACCGGTTCTATCCCTGTGTCTTTTATAAATTCCGAGACTTCATCGAAACTAATCCTAAGGGGTGAGGTAATTTTTTCCCGGTCCAGCGCCGGGAGAGGACCGGGGGGGGAATGCCCCTGTATTTCTTCTTCGGTGAGGTGGTCACGGAATACCGGCGAGTTGTACAAGCGGATGGGGTAGACCGGGAAATAACCGCTGTCAAGGATCAAGGCATGAGAGAAATAATTGCCGTACCTGCCTGAATAATCCCGGCCGATATACCTGGATTGGCAGATCCCGTAGCGGCCGCTTTGCAGGCGAAAAAACCGCAGGGCCGTGGGGAAAAGTTTTTCGATCTCTTCTCTGCCGGGCTGTGTAGGTAGATGGGTGGGAGGAACGTAAAGGCCATACCGTTCGATTTCCCGCCGTTCTTCTTCGTCGATGCCTTCAGACATGGCATAGGTCTGGAAGCCGGATCCACCGGAAAGACCTTTTTTACATGATGTGTAAATTAATTGAAGTAGTTTCATGTTTGTCTCCTTATGATTTGGCTTCCGGTATTAATTTATGCTGCCGGAGCAGCCATAAAAACGGGTCCTCCACACGGTGAGGCCGGAGTTTCGTGATTTTTTGAGTGCCGTGGGGATTGCAGCCTAAGGCAGTTAGGCCGAAATAGGCGTGGTTTTTGAAATTATGCCTCATTTGCTGTACCAGTGCGCCTCCTTGCCATTCTTTGGTTAAGGATTCCAATTCGCTGTTCACGGCTTCGAAATCATCCATATCGAAACAACCGGTGTGCTTACTGGGGTAATTCAAACTGCTGGAAGGGCCTAACAGCGTTTCGATTGCGTCTATTTTAGAAAAGGCCAGGGCAATGGGGATGTCGATTAACTGATCCATCTTAATTTTTTTGGCTTTGCGAATTAATTTGGCTGTTCGTGAGATGATATCTTCAACTTCACTACTTTCCTCGGGTAGGGGAGTGCCGTTGGGCAGTTGTGAACGGACGTCGGGCAATTGCAGGGGGTCGAGTAATAAGATAATCCCTGAAGAATTGTGGATGTATTTGTTTTCGGTAATCATGGTTTCTTCAGCGTTCAGGTCTTCTCCGGCGGTATCGAAAAAGACGATGGTTGCCACATCCTTTATCTTTTTCTTATTAAATACGCCTTTTCCCATGAAAGAAAGGGTGTAAATGAGAGGGACTTTGACCGACGAGTCGGCCCTTGCCGAACGGGTGGCCATAATGGTCTCCCGTTTTCGAAATACCGGGTTGTAGAAATCCTCTCTATATCGTTTGATAGTGTCGTCATCCAGGGGCTGCAAGTTGGAATCGAAGTTTTCACCGATTTCGTTCATGATTTTATTGATTAATACCGATACATAGTGGCTTTTTCCCGATTCTTTACCGCCGATTACTGCGATAATCAAATCCTTATAGTCGCCGATGGTGTAAGGTAATTCCGAGTGACAACTGGGGCACAGCCTGAGTGATGTCTTTTCATTACAGTGGGGACAAACAGTCTCTCGAGGCATTTTTAACGCCTGGAGCTTCTCCCTTTTGTTCGTAGGTTCCGGGATTCTTATCACTTTTGCCAGCGCCCTGGGTGGATTAAGCCCACGAAAATCGGAGTAGATTTTATCGGGCTCCGGGGCGCATCTTTTTGGATCATTAGAACACCTGAATTCAACCTGGTACAGGTCGTTTTGATTGAAACAAAAGGGACATATGTAATTTTTCTTTATAAGTTTCATTTATCCTCCTTTTTTCTTAATTTTTACCTCAGTCGAAGTTTATCTTTAGAGGGCGGCATGATACGGAATCTTTGATGATAGGCATCGTCTTCAAAAAAAAGTTTAACGTAAGCAGCCTTATGAATCTCCCGGTCCGGGATATCGATGGCTGCGGGTATTTCACTCACATCCACTGCCGCCGCGGAAAGAATTTGTATCCCGTCCGTCTTGCGCAGGGGCAGGTTGTTTAGCTTTTTAACCAGCACGGTCCTGGGTATTTTGATCTTTTTTCCTTTCGTATACACTCTTAGTTGGGCGGATTTTACTTTCCCTAATAGGCTTTTGTTCAAGTGGATGTCATAATACAATTCCACATGCCCGGTATTGGTAATGAGGCACTGTTTGCCCGCTGAAAAAATAACACTCCGGCCTTCTCCCGCTGCCACGAAGATAGTGAAATAGTAATCCTTCTCTTCGATGGACCGTAAAACAAAACCGGAATGTTTGAGATACTCAACCCGGGTAAATGTCTTTTTGGCAGCGTTTTCCTCATCCGGGCGGGTGGGGAATGCCCGGTTATTATACATAATCAAAACCTTTTGTGCTCCGGCGGGCCAGTCCCATTCCATATAGAGCTTCCCGGAATTGATGCTGCCTTTTAAATTAGCGACTTCATCTATGGAGGTAGCCACTCCCGGTTTCCCGGCTGTGGCGATGTCGCCGTCTATGGTGACCGGCAGGATATGAATCACGCCCTGAAAATTTACCGTTATTTGGACGCTGCCGGCATTCCGAACCGGTACCTGGGCGCCGGTTCCCGTGAGCTTGCTCGTGGGGATCGCCTCTCCCGGGGAAAAGGGGAAGGGGTGTTTGGAATAGAGAATTTGCACGGTTCCTTTTCCCGGGGGTGTCCAGTTCACGTTTATTTTATTCTCTTTTTTAGTAACGGTCATATCTTTAACCGGGGGCGGGGGAGACACCGGCCTGGATTGACAGGTGATGCCGGGTGAATAAACATCTAACCCTTTCTCATTTTTGAAGATTGCCGAAATAAAAAAACCGTATAATTGCCCGTTAGTGAGACCGCCGGCTAAGACGCCGTCTTCCCGGGTTCCCCGCAGGTTCTGGCCGTCATTTCTCCCCATAGGGACACTGCCGGATTTTACGCGAACGAGAATCCCTTTTATATTGGCGGGAGATTTCCAGGTTAGATTGATAACGGAATCGCCGGGAATAATACTGAGGTTTTCTATTTCGGCTGTGCGAATTAGCGGGCCGGCGATTACACCGGTTTCGGAAAACACTTCTCCTCTCCGGGAATAAATTCCATAATAATATATCTCGCCGGGCATGGCTTCGGAATCAGCGAAAATAACCTGTGATGTTTCTCCCAGGCTTTCACCATCGAGGGCATTGAGGGGTGTGGACTGGGATTTTCTAACGATGCGGTATGAGACAGCGCCCCGGGAACTGCTTTTATTCCACTGCAGCGATATGGAACGGGGCGAGGGGACGGCTTTGAGGCTGCCGGGCGGGTCGGGTGGATATTTGGCCATGTTGTCGATGGCTTCCCGGCAATCTTTGCATTCCAGGATAGCCCGGGTGAAACAATCCATGGCGTCATCGCCTTTAGCGGCTATTCTTGCTTTTTTTATCCAGGATTCGGCTGCATTTATTTTGGTTTTTATTTTTGCTTCCAGGGATAGTGAGGGATGCTTCCCGTCCAATTGCTTAAGATTGAATAACACCTGGTGTGCTTTGTAGAATTTTTGTTCGCTTACCAGGTTGTTTAGTTCCCTGTTCAGGTTGGATATTTCTTTTTCTTTCTTTTCGATCTCTTCGAGCAGCGGCAGCGCTTCCGGGTGGCGGGGCCAAAATGACAGCGCTTCCCGGAGAAGAGCGGCTGTTTCTTTGTTGTTGCCGCCGTTTTTCCTTTTCCTGGCCGCTGTGATCAAGGGGATGGCATTGAGCATATCCCCGACAGGGAATCCGCATTGGCCGCAGTTCGCATGAGTGGAGGGATTGGAGTGGTTGCATTCCGGGCAGTCAACGGCCAGGGGAGTGCCGCAGTCGGCGCAGTTCTTTGAGCCGGGCATGTTCATCAAACCGCATAAACCGCATTGCTGCATCTTTTCTACGGTGGGTTTAGTGGGGGTTCTTACTACCCATTTTTTCCTGGTGCAATATTCGGTAATATGTTCCTCGGCTTCATCCAGCCTTAATCCCGATTGCCTGGCGATTGTCATAAGCGAGTCAAATTCTTCAACATCGATTCTTTTATCGAGACCGGCAATCTCGATGGCTTTGTTCAAATCCGTCAAACGTTGATAGGCCAGGGAGGCATCGTACATTTTTCGCGTCTCTTCGGTTTTGAAGACTTTTAAACAAAAACCGGTCAGCTCCTGGCGGGCTGTGTTTTCGGCATCTTTCCTGGAATCTCTTTTGAGTTCCAGGATAACCTGTTTGACCTTTGCCAGGAGCGTGTTGGTACTGGATGTGGGGGACAGCGCAAGGAAATCGTATATCGATTTCTTATCGATCATGTCTAATGAATCGGAAATCTTTTTTTCCTCCGAAGGTTCCAGCCTTTTGGCAGCGCTTTTTTTCTTTTTGCCTTTGACGATGGGTACCTTTATCCGTTTACGGACAACATCTTCGGGAAAGGAAAAACGTTTGCACAGGTTGTTGACTTCCTCTTCCGTGATTTGTTTTTTTGATGACAGTAACTTAATGGCGGCATCGAGTTCTTTATACCTGTCACTTTCCTCTTTTTTCTTGATGATTTCAGCTTGTGTGGCTTCTTCCCGGCGTTGGTCGCTATCCGCCATAAATAGTTTCATATCGGGGAGCAATTCCAGGTAACGCTGTGCTTGCCGTCCTTTGGTCGGGTGTGAACGAAGCTTCGACCATTCCGCTTGCTTCCTGTCGATGGCGGCGTTTATCCTGTTCATGTCGGTCTCCGGGGGGGAGGTCGGCAATTCTAAAAGAATATAATAATTTTCCCTACTCATTTGCCACTCCTTAATCCCTGTCAAAGAAACCTAAGAAACCTTTTTTCCTATTTGCGCTTTTCCCGGCGCCCGCGTCCGGCAATTTCCCCCCGGATTCAGTCAATACCCGGGCAATCTTTGAGAACGATCCCACCAAGCTGTTCATGTCCGTAAACAGGGCATTCTCATCGCAGGTGGCAGCGGCTTTTAAAAATTCTCGATCCGCACCGCCAAAACCGATGGCAATAATCTCGATTCCCTCCTTATGGCATCTTTTGGCCTGTCTTATGGCGTCCTCTTGATCGTTCCACATCCCATCGGTTAATAGGATGATGAACCTGGGGTCTTCAGTATTTTTAAGAATCTTTAATGCTTTTGAAAAGGGTTCTGCTTCGTTCCCCCAACCTACGTCGCCTGTTTCCATTAAATCGTGCCATTTAGCGATTCCTTTATGCAATTTTTTAACGTTCTGGCAAATATCCTGTGTGACCTTGACTTTGTCGGCAAATGCAATAAGCCCCAGGGATGCATGGGATAGGTCGATCTCTTTCACGAATTTCCCGGCGGCTTTGCAGGCTTTTGTTAAAGGATTACCGGCCATGCTGCCCGACAGGTCAACGGCTATTAATATAGATGGATGGACTGTGACCACCTGCTCTTCTTCCGGCGGCCGGGACAACCATGACATGTCTTGAGGCACGGGTTCGATGGTAAGCGGCAAATTCTTGCCGGTTTCCCGCTGTTTTGCCGTTACCGAAACAACGCCGTTTCGATCATACCGGTATTGAATGTCCAACACTGCCTGGCGGCTGGAGGTGTGTTCGATACCGGGAAAAACATATTTTCCTAATATGTTGTTTTGTAAGGGAGTTTCACTTTCACCTTGCAGCATATATACTTCAACTTTATTGTCATGATTACCGGCTGTCATGATGCTGTATGGCCTTGTCTCAGAGCAGGGGGCCGGGGTGTTTTTTGCTATGATGATGCTGTTGATATACCGGGTACGGTCTTCATTTTCCGCTGCCATTCCTAAGCTGTGACTCATCACATCACGGATTTCCCGCTTACTTTTCAAGGTGAACATTTTTGGGGTATCGCCGGATTCAGCGGAATCTACATGGGCCTGGATGGCTGCGCCTAAGGCTGCGGCTTCATCCACATTCACTCCGGGAAGCGGTTTCTTGCAGGACATTCTTTCCACATACCGGCGCACCATGGGCATACGGGTGGAACCGCCGACCAGTAACACGCCGTCGATGTCTTTCCATTTCAAGCGGCTGTCACTCAAAACCTGCCCGGTTAAACTTTGCGTGCGTTCCATCAAATCCTGCGTCATTTCTTCAAATTGGCTGCGAGTTAGTTGGTAAGATTCTTTCTCTCCGCCGTGAACAATAGATACTTTAACCTGGTCCCGGACAGAAAGCTGCTTTTTGGCGTTTTCAGTTCGTGTTAAAATGTCCTGGAAAGATTCGGCATTTTCCAGGGGGTCTACGTCGTGGTCCCGGGAAAAACACTGCCCTAAATAAGTGGCTATGCGGTCATCCCAGTCTTTGCCGCCCAATTCGTGGTCACCGTCGGTGGCAATGACTTGAATCACCGACCGTTTAATTTGAACCAGTGAAACATCAAACGTACCGCCGCCCAGGTCATAAACCAGCATAGTTTGAGCGCCGGCAGCCCGGTCCAGTCCATAGGCCAGGGCTGCCGCTGTGGGTTCATTGATTATTCTTAACACCTCTAAACCCGCCATTTCCCCTGCTTTGATGGTCGCTTCCCGCTGGAAATTGTTAAAATAGGCGGGTACGGTAATAACCGCATGGGTAACCGTTTGCCCCATTTCGACTTCTGCGTCTGTTTTCAGCTTCCTGAGCACTATGGCCGATAAATCCGTGGGGGTATAATCCCTGCCGTTAAATTTCAGCAAGAAACTGTCGCTGCCTATGCTGCGCTTAAAAAAAGAGGCGATGTCCGCTTCTCCAAGAGCCTGCATTTCTTTGGCTTCATCACCGACTATAGGTTCGCCTTTAGGGGGAAAATAGATCACCGATGGCGTGATCGGATTCCCTTCACTGTTTTTGATAACAACAGGGCGGCCTGATTTATCGATGCAGGCCGCCGCTGAAAATGTGGTGCCCAGGTCGATTCCTATGCTTAATCCCATAATGTTTCACTCCTTTCCGCGGTGGTTACTATTAAACCACTGCAATATTTTGACTTCGTGTTTTTGCTTCTTCGAGTTCTTCTCCTTGCAAAATAGAATCCGTCTCGATGATCATATCCAATTTCCGCTTGTCCGTCACTTCTAATGCTGTAATATCCAATCTTCCTTCTTCATTGAGTTTGAAGGTAACTTCAATGGGAGAGTTGGCCGGCAGACCGGGGGGGATGGTCAATAAACCATTACCTATTTCTTTAGCCATCTCCGGGAGGATTGTTTCTTCGCCCACTTCGTTTTCCATAATCCGTACACTGACATTCTCCTGGTTTGCTTCGTGGGTGCCGAACTGCTGACAAACATCCACCGGTACAGTAGAGTTTTTAAGGACCAGGTTAAATACCAGTTCCGTTTCCCCCCGTTCCAGGGCAACCACTCCAAAACTCTTGCTGCACACATTTTTTACTTCTACCCTTGAACTTTTAACTGCTCCTAAAGTCAAACCGCTTTCATCGGCCAATGTCCGGGCAGCTTGTTCCATTACTTCTTCGGGAATATCTTCCGCCGGCGCTTCTTTTATTTCCTCGACGCTCTTCCCGGTTTCCGCCGCCACCCGTTTGATCAATTCGTCATTAATACTCAGTTTCCAGCCATACAATGCCGCGCCTTTTGCCACGGATTCATCGGGATCGAAAAGTTTCGGCTCAACATTCAGCTCCTGTTTGATTCGTTCCGGGACTTGCGGCATCCGGCTCGATCCGCCGACCAGGAGAATCTCATCAAAGGTGGAATACCCCTTCTTTTTGGCCTCTTCGAGCATATCTTTGGTTAAAGAGATCGTTCGTTCCAACAGGTTTTCCGTTACTTCGTCAAATTTCTCCCTGGTTAACTCGATGCCGGCTTTTTCCGTTCCGTACACTATCGGAATCCGCGTTTTATCTCGAGATGATAAGGTTTTCTTGGCTTTTTCCGCGGCCAGTTGAAGCGATTGGCAGGTGTCCGGGTCATCGAGGATATCTTCCGTGATTCCCGTCTCTTCCTGGAATTGACTTACCAGGTATTGAATGACCGCGTCGTCCCAATCCTTTCCGCCCAGGTTATGATCTCCACCTGTGCATATCACTTCGATAGATTCAGGGCTTATGTCGATCATGGTGATGTCGAATGTGCCGCCGCCCAGGTCATACACCAATACTACTTTCTTTTCGGTATTTTCAGCCATCCCGTAGGAAATCGCGGCGGCAGTCGGCTCGTTTATAATCTGCCTGACATTCAATCCGGCAATATCTCCAGCTATCCTGGTGGCTTCCCGTTCATTGATCCCAAAATAAGCAGGACAGGTAATGACTACGTCGGTTATTTTCTCCCCGGTATTTTGTTCCGCATCCTTAACCAGCTTCCGCAAAATGAAACTGGAAATTTCTTCCGGTTTGTGATTCTGCCCATTGTATTCGAATAAAAAATTAGGGTCTCCCATGGCCCGTTTAACAAATGCCACTACCTGACCGGAAGCCAGGACCGCGTTCGCTTTGGCTTCGTTTCCTACGATAACATTATCTTCGTCGAAGAAAACCACGGAAGGAGTTATCCTTTCATTTTCCGCATTTGGGACAATTACCGGTTTTCCATGTTCATCGACATAGGCGATGCATGAATAGGTCGTTCCCAGGTCGATACCATAAATCTTTTTTAATTCCTCTCTCATGATTATTACTCCTTATTTATATTGGTTTCCGGGATTTCCAAACCCGGTTTGTAAACGTAAACATTCACCATTTCCCGGCGCAGCATTTTCTCATCCCACATGTATCCTTTGTGCACTCTTTTGGAAATGGTTTTATCTTTCGATTGATCACCGGTAGTTTCTGTTTTGATAATTTTCTGTTTCCCGGGATCGAATTCCTCTTGCTCACAATTAAAAGATTCTAACCCCTGGCGAAAAAGAATTTCGTCCAGGTCGGAGGAGATGTCCTCCATCTGTTTGATAAGCTTCAGGGGATCTAACTCAGTCGTGTCTTTCGACCTATGATTGTTGACAAGTTTAGTCGTATCGTCTATGGTATGGATGATATCCATAATCAACGGTTTCAATAAGTTCTTAATCAAATCATTTTTATATCCCTGGACTTCTTTATGCAAATCGTCAATTATTTTTTCTTTATATTGATCGTATTTAAGCTTACTTTTGAATTCCGCTTGCAAATGTTCCATGGTTTCATTCAATGCATAAAGATTTGAAGTTATTTCCTTAAGAATAGTATCGTCTACCTTTAATTTTCCGGTTTGGAAATTCTCACTGTCCGGCTCAAACCCGGTATCGAATTTTTCCATTTCATCTTTATTTATATCCGGTTCTTTCTCCGTATCCGGGGGGGGCTGTCCGGTTTCGATATTGCTGTTCTTGTCTCCTGTTCCTTCGGTAGGGAGCACTTGTTCTTCTTCTAAATTTGTTTCGAAGGTGCTGTTTTGTTCATTCATATGTCCTCCTTTTTTTATGTTTTTTCTATTAACCCGGTTCCTATATCGACCGGGCGTCCGATCATTTAGCATCTAACCTGGAACCGGCGGCGGCCTACAACCTGTAAACCGCATCTTCCAGCTTGTTACATGTCAAACGATCTGCTGCCATTATAGCCGGGCTTAAGCCGGGGCGCGATAAAAATAATCCCGATTTTGTGCAAAATCGTCTATTTGAGTAAAATTACCTGTCGAAAACCCCAAATTTCAAACACATTCCAACGCCCGCGGCACAGCGTTCGCTTTTTTTGTTATTTTTGTTGGGCGGCTTCTATCATCAGTAGGCCGGGTATCGGCATATGATAGCTATTCCCTATAATGGGTCGATCAGGCTTCGACATATAATAGCCTTTCTCTATTATGGGTCGATCAAGCCTCGACATATAATAGACGTTCCCTATCATGGGGCGATCAGGCATCGACATATGATAGCCTTTCTCTATCATAGGTCGATCAGTTATCGAAATGTGTCGAGCGAGATTAAACGCCTGTCCAATTTTCAGCCTGGAGGAGAGGTTGCGTCCAATCAAGCTTTGGCGTCGACTGCGTGACGCAATAACTTTAATTCATTATCTATCGAATGAGATTTTTTAAGAAAATCTAAAGCAACCTCCGGTTTCCCCAAAGAGACCCAGACCGAACCGAGATTATTTAAAACAGCAACTACAAACGGGTTTTTTTCTCCGTAATATTTCGTCCAGGTTTCCAGGGCCTGTCTAAAATATTTTCGAGCCCTGCGGTAATTCTTTTTACCTCTCCATGATTCCCCCAGGTTATTCAAGATCCTGGCTTTTTTATGATGTAATGCTTTAAGAAAAGATTGGTAGATATCGAGCGCTTTTTTGAAAAATTCAATCGCTTTATCATATTCTCCACACTCATTATATGCGGAACCGAGATTGTTTAATGTAATCGCTATATTGGCATGTTTATCAATAACGGAATCCTCCCAAAACCTCAACGCGTGCTCATAATACACGATACCATCCTCGACTTCACCTGAGGCAGTCAATACCTTACCCAGGTTATTCAATAAATTCCCGATTAAAATCTGTGCTTTTTCATCATTAATATATTTAACAATGTACAGCGCTTCTTCGTAATACTTTTGGGCTTTGTTATAGTCACCTTTCGCACTCCACACCAATCCCAGGTTATTCAAATCCTCGGCTGCGGCGATGTGCAGCTCACCATAAAAAATCCGGTCGATGACAAGCGATTTTTCATGATATTCAATCGCTTTTTCATATTCGCCCAACTCTTTCATGGTTATTGCGGTTTCCTTTAATAACAATGCATCACTGACGGTGGAAGATTCTTTTGATTTTTCATGCAAAATCCATGAGCCGACTCGCCTGGATTCCTCGAATGCCAGATGCTTCCGCAGGTATCTAACTAACCTGGCTCCTTCCCGGGAGGCGGTTTCTTCTTCCTCGCATTGTAAGGCATGAAAGATTAATTCTTCCAAAAGCTCAGGATCGAAATGCTCCAGGTCCTCACATATCTTTTTATAATAGCATAGAGCGGCTTCATGGCAGGAATGAATTTCTTCACTTTTAAACTCCTTCGATAATTTTTCCCGCAGCAGCGGAACTAACCGGTATCCCTTCCGGGTCCGGTCCCTCTCGATCAAACTTAAACCCAAACCTTGCTTCAAAGAGTTTTCCCAGCCTTCCAGGCCCGCGCTCTCCGCCATCAGACGTACACCTTCCGCCAGTACGAAAAGACGAAAAACACTTAACCGGCGTAACAGGCGTTCCAGGGCTTCTCCACAATGATTAAGCAGTTTCCCGATGGCATGTTCCCGGATAAAATCCTCCTGTTTACCGCTGATCGCTGACCGCAGCTCCACTACATCTACAGTGTTCAATTGTCCCACCAGGGTGTCTAACCATTCCATTAAAAGGGGGTTGCCGTGACCCGCGGCCAACAATTCCGGCACCAGGGATTGTTCCGGGAAATTCCAGATATTCTTCAATTCCCTGCCTTTTTTACGCTGTTCAAACTCTTGAAAACAGGCAAGAAAAATCTTATCCAACTTCCCGGCGACTTGGTCAAGGTTTTGCCTTGTAAGAGAAAAGTCGAAACGGCTGGTGATGATCATTTGCGTCATATTACCAGAAATGGGCAAGTAATGAAGCAATGTTCGCAAAAGGTCGGCAGCCTCACACATTAATGGCCCGGGACGGCCCTCCTGTGTCTCTTCCATGTTCAGTTCAAAATCATCCAGCAGAATCAGGTAGTTTTTCTCTTCAAAGCTGGATGCACAAAGCTCTTCCAATTTTTCCGTCATGGCTATCTTTTGCTTCAATATCTTTTTTCCTTCTTCGTCGCGGGCCTGGACAAAGGCATCTTTCAAGGCATCTTTTAGAGTATCCTCTTTGAGTTTCCCGTGTACGATAATCAATGTGTGCGTTTTCAACCGTCGGCAAATTTTTCCGGCCAGGCAGCTTTTTCCCAGCCCTCCGGCACCTAACAGCAGCACTCCTACTTTATCTGTAGTATCCAATTTTAATGTGCGCATACTCCGCTGCAAAGAACGCCGCCTGTCCACGAACCCCCTGGCCAGGACCCTGACATTGCTGTTCTTCAAGAAAGTATATTCCACTCTCGGGTTCCTGTACCCCAATTGCAGGCCCTTTGCCACTATTTGATCCAATGGTATCCCGTTGCTGAATATCCTAAGTAAGGGCCAGGACACATTGGAACTCGATGAAAATTTATTTACCAATTCGTACCGGGCTTTCTGTACGGCCTCGAGGATGGTTTGACCGGAGCTTAATGCATGATAAAGTGTTTTTTCAGCATGGATGGCCTGTTCATCACCCACCGGGCGATCCCAACCTAAAACCGCGGGCATGTTATGTCTGTCCACCATTAGCCGGGCAAAAGATGAAGCCGTTTTACATGGATTGCCGATATTGGAGGCATACCCTGGATGACAACCCGATAAAAATAATAGTCGAGGTGTGTTGTTAATCAGCGCTTTATCCCACAGTTTTTTTGGCGATATTTTGTCCTGGCAGCCTGTTTCATTTTCCATGATGAAATAAGGGTAGCCATGTTTGTCCATGGTCATATGACCTGATAGGTGCACCACGTCGTATTTTTCCTGTACCAACATGTCCCGCAAACCCTCCAGGGAGCCGGAATCTTCAACATCTATATCGATCGGGAGTTTTTCGGTAGCCTCGAAAATGGCATCTTCCTCATGGTCATAATCCAATTCCGGTTCTATGCCAACAGGGGAGCAGGCCACAAAAAGCAATTTTAATGCTCGTTCCCGTGGTTTTTCTTTCTGTTTTTGCCCCCAACCCGATAAATGGCGCACTAAGTGCACTTTATCGGTGAGTAAAAAAGCACCGTTTTGGGCCATTAATTCAAAGGGCCAGTCTAATGCCGGTTTACAAGCACGTAGATTGATCTGCAGCGTTTCGTTCCAATCGGCGGCTTTATCGAGAGCAAACTGTAAGTGGCGGGAATCGCTGTCCAGGAAACGGAACAGTCTCTCGCCTACAGCCACCTGGGAACTGTGCTGATTCCCGTTAACTTCCATTTCTTCCGAACTGGTAAGCGACTGCATAAAACGATCCTTTTTGTTGGTTGCCGGGTCGTGCCAGGTTACCTGGAAATGGTTTTCTTTTTCTCCCTGTTCAATGGTTATGTTTCTAATAATGGGCATGTTTTACCTCCTTAAATTATTATTTAATTATTCGCTCCTATACTTCTTGTCATCTATTTCGATCAAAAAAATAAAAACTTCGTCTTTCGGGACACCGTTTTCCCGGAGAGTTTTGTTACTGTCCATAATTTCACTGCGATAAAAGTTACGCAAAAGATGTGTGACACCCATTGGCTCGATCTCCCTTTCGGCTTAAAACATTTTTTATTAAATTCACTATGCTTTCACTATAATCGTCCATTGTTGAACCGGGTATCTTCTATCGTCCACCCGGGAACAAACGCTGTGCCTACTGCGACCCACAGCCTGTATTGTATCCTTTATCCGATTACATGTCAAATGATCTGCTGCCATTATAACCGGCCGTAGACCGGGGTGCGATAAATATAACCCGGAATTTATATAAAATCGTCTATTATCCCAATATTCCAGCAGCCCCGGCTGCTCATCCAAACGGAACTAAGAGAATCAATTTGTCAATGATAGACTATTTTGACCATTTTTGAGACTATTTTTATTGCTTTACGAAACTCAGCCGGATATAATAAGGCCAGATCATCTGACTGGCAGCAGGTGACAAACTGCAGGCTGCAGCTTGTAAACCTTTAGTACCGGGCTGTAGGTCGAATGATCGCCTTGCAAGGATGTGCGTTGGTAGATTTGGGGCCTATCGATTTGTCGGCTTCTATAAAGAAGACAACAAAAAAATAAGGCCATAGGCAAAAAAAATAGCGGCCGGCACATACCGCGCCGGGTACGGACTTTTCTAAAAATACAGGTAAAAAAGTCCGTCAAGGCCGGTAAGAGCGGCGCTAAAAAAAACAGGAGAAAAAAATGATCGAACAAGCTAATGTGTTTATTAAAAACAAATTCGTGGAGTGCTCCCCGAAGGATATCCAGGTTACCCTTAAGAGGGCTGACGGCAGTGACGAATCTCAAACCACTATTGCCTCGGGACAGACCGGAAACCCAATCCTTTTAAAAAACCTGATGGTATCCCTGGTCATCAAAGCCCCCGATGCTCTCGAAGAAATTAAAAGGGCCGATATCCAGGTGTGGTCCGGTGCGGATATGTCGGTGGTCTCATCGAGCGCCGGCGAAAAATGGAAATGGACGTTGAAACTTTTACCCAACGATTTACCACCCGAAGTGCCCACCACCGTAAATGTAACCGTGGGGGACGGTGAAAATCCCTAAAAACCGGCAAAAAGCAAAAAAAACGAAGTAACTACCGGGACCTGTAAGCGTGAAGGTGTACCTTTTTGTAAAGGTGAAGACAAAAAGTACATTATTAAGCACTTTAGTTAAGTACATTAATAATAACGGAGAAAAAATATGTCAACTGAAAGAAAACCGCCGCATAAAGTCTCTATCGAGGAATTGGACGGGGAATTAATAGCCCGCGGGGCGCAAATTCCCACTGACCAACTGTTCGATTTCGAAGATAAACAAGGAACCCCTGAACGGGACCTCATTATGTGCCAGGTAAAGAAATTATACATAAATGCCGCATCTATACCTGAAAATGAGGCTTTCAAAAATGTAGAGACCTGGGACCTGGTCAGGAAAATCGCGGAGAAAGCCAGGGGAATCGCGGGAGAGCCTACAAAAGGAATATGGGGCGTCGATGATAGGAAAGATTGTTACGAAATCGGGGAAGAAAAAATTAAAAGAAATACCGGCGGCACCGCGGCTATCTGTTTGAAAGATAATATAATCGATATAGGCAAAGGTTTAGCCATGCCCAAAGTCATAAACTACGGTAAGACTTTTAACCTGTGCGATATCGAGCCCTTTCGCCTGCAGGCTGTCGTAATGGGGCGCATGGGCACCGGTTACCTGGTGGGCGAAGATTTAATCGTCACTGCCGGTCACTGCGCCAGTGAAAGGAATGTCACGAATCTGCAATTTGTTTTCGATTTTAAAATGGTGGGTCCCAGGGAGACTGCGACAATTCCTCTGGATAACATTTACAGCGGAGTGAGAATTGTCGACCGCGTGAAAAGCCGTAAAAAATACGGTATCGATTGGGCGGTGGTACAGTTGGACCGCAAAGTCAAAAACCGCCAACCGGTGACATTGTCAAAAAACGACATTTCTTGCGGGCAATCGGTTTATATCATAGGGCACCCCTGCGGCCTGCCTATGAAATATGCGCCGGGAGCAGCGGTGCGGCGTTTGGAAACATCCTATTTCAGCGCTGATTTAGATGTTTACAGCTGCAACAGCGGTTCGCCTGTTTTCGACAGCGATACCCATGAGGTGATAGGAATGGTGGTCTACGGTGACAGCAGTGATTTTAGGTGGACAGGGAGAGGTTGGCTCTCTATCGTGTACCCGAATCCCACGACAAAATCCATGGGCGCTGAATGCACCCGGGTTTCGGAATTCTCAAATGCTGCCCTTAGATAACAAAACAAAGCACCCGGCGGACGCATCCTATGAGCCGCTGCGCGGGATCACCCCATGGGCAGGGTATAAGCCGCTTCGCGGCAAGAACAGCAATGTCCGGGAAACACAAAATCCGCGGTGCGATAAAAAAACAAAAGGAAATAGTAAAACAATATAAAAAAAAGAGGCAACAGGAAATGGCAAAAAAAATTAACATTACAGTGCAGAATAAACTTGTCCTGGGAAAACGGGACATGAATATTTACCACCATTCTTCAAGGAGCGCTCATATGATCAGTTTTAACAGCTCTATTAAGCTTCCACTTAGACCGGTTATAGAAGATGACTACCTGCATATTTCCATTGTTAGCGGGCCTGGTCAATTAGAAAATAGTAGTGTTGTTAATCTACCTGCGTGGGCTGATTTTGAGTTTTCTTCTCAAGATAATGTAAGCGTCACCCATTCAGGTGGCCGGACATTATTGAAAATCCCCCCTAGCCTGCCTTTGTGGCAGTTGAAAGTAACCTGGACGGCCTCCTCTCTCAAAGATTTACCGGTCAATCACGAGGACCTTGTATCCGTCGGTGACGACTACTCAAGATATCAATAAAAAAAAGTTAATTCAGCTTACATGATGAGTTAAAAAGGGAGTAAGAAGCAAGACGCTTTTAAATACATTGGCTGAAATCGGTATGAGGCTAATTTGTGCTCTAATGAATCGTGTGTTATAATTAGTTTTACCTAAAAATAATGAATATTCGGCAATAACCGGGACTGACTACCGTCATTGATTAGATTCCGGGAAAATCAGGATTAATGTAAAGGCTCTTTAGAATTTTCGAGGCACTTCTTTTAGCGAATCCCTCTCGCAAAATGTGGGCAAAATTCGACCGTGTACCAAACTGTGTACCTTTTTGGTCCATCTTAATACAAATAATCCAGATAATCCGAATATTCCAATACCGTTGAAAACGGCGAAAATACTCTATATAACTCTACTTTACTGGCCTGATGCGCTTCTTAAAAATCTTCCGTTTCTTCCCCTGAACGGATTTTGAATCTGATGCGTGTAAAAATTCTATAGCAAAGAAATTTCTTGGATTAGTTGTCGCTTTTTTTCCGAATCAGAATTTTTCACTTCCAGTTCTTTTTTTTAGGAATTCAAATGGAAAACGAAAGGTGCTAAAAATTTAGCACCGGTCACCATTTGGTCACAATCAAGGATTTTTTTGGGTAATTGGTTTTTCAGAAGGGGCGGGAAACCGCATCAGAAGAGCGCTCCTGGCAGGATTCGAACCTGCGGCACTGGGATTAGGAAAACCAGGGGCTTGTGTTTCCTGGAAAAATCAAAATCCGGGTATAACACCCAAAACGCTTTTCTGATACAGCTTTCCAGGAAGAATCCTGATCCGGATGAACGGGTTTTAATCCCTAAAAACCAGGAAAAAAGGAATGTCAGTGTCAGTAATATGTCAGTAAAAATATCGTTAATAATAATTTTTTAACGATTTGCGGTTTAGGCTGAGATACATTTTTGTTGATTTCAGCATATAGATCGTCCTTTTATCCAACTCATAATAAGAATAGAGGTGGAACTCCAGGTTTTTTTTGTAACTGTTGATAGCCGGGAAAATATTATGCCGGGATAGAATAGTAGCGGGGCAGGGGAGTTTTTAAATAGTCGTTCTCAAAAATCCAAGGTAGCTCTCTAAAAAAGTTGAATGTCCGCGTTTATTCGTGATATAATCAATTTTACAGGAGAAGGTCATGAGCAAAGTAACGATTTCGATACTTCATCTTTCAGATATACATTTCAAAACGGAAGAAAAGAATGGTTTTAGGTGTTTCCACGACAATGTGATTCCAAAGATAATCGCTGCAATCGGCAGGCATGTGAAAAAACATGAGATGCCAGATTTTACAGCTATTACCGGGGATATATCCTTTGACGGTAAAGATTACACAAAAGCCGGGGAATTTTTTGATGAGTTGAAAAAAGTATTACCGGGAACAATTTTTCTCCCGGTTCCCGGCAACCATGATGTGGACAGGGGTGAAGTAGATACAGTATCTTTACAAGATGCTGTAGTCAAGAAAGACAAAGTCAGGCAATTTCTTGAAAATGATAAGAGTATAAAAAAACATATTCTCCCAAAATTTGAGAATTTCAGGCAATTTGTCGATGAACACTTAAATCCTGGGCTTTACGATAAAGAAAGTGAAGAAGGAGAGGATAAAAGTGGTGAGAAAGAACATGACTACTTTTGGGTAGAGAATGTCGAAGATCGGAATGTTTCGTTCCTGGGACTGAACAGCGCATGGGCCTGCGAAGACAGCAAAAAGGACCGGCTTAATATTGCGTTGGGGTATCCCCAATTGAATCTTGCTCTAAAAAAAGCGAGTTGCCGGAATCGAATAGTGCTGTTTCATCATCCCCTTGAGAAATGGATGGATGAAGAGGATATACGCAAGTGCGAAGGAGTGCTTCAAAACAATTGCAGTCTAATTCTCCAGGGGCATTCTCATTTCGATCTTGCCTACAAAAAGGAAACGCCGACAGGTGCTGTCATTTACCTGGGGGCTAATGCCTCTTATACAGTTAAAAAAGACGGATTTGTGGGTTTCCAGTTTATAGATGCGAAATTTAACAATGGTGGTTTTTCGGTTAGAGTATGGCCTTATATTTTAGATAGCCGAGAGGAGAATGAATTTTTCCCGGATACGCGCCGCTGGAAGGGTCAAAAGGGCAAACCTTATTTCGACATTGGTACATTGCCGGGAACTGCACCCGAACATTCGCTCCCTGTGCCTCTCCCGGACATCCCCACGGATTACCGCGATTGGATAAAGAAGTTTCATTCTACTCTCTCGATAGACCAACTGTCTAAGAAAGGCGAGGTAATCAAGATCAGCCTACCTGAATTATACATCCACATTGAAACGGGAAATCCTTTCTACAAGCCCGAAAAAGATGAGAAAGAGAAAGGTCTTATAGAAGAGGATTTTGTAGGCAAAAGAGGCGAACCTAAAGAAGCCGACGAATCTAAAGAACCGTCGGCTATCGACATCGAAACCCTGTTGAGCCGGGTGAACTGCATCCTGCTGCGCGGCCCTGCCGGTATGGGCAAAACCACGCTGATCAAACACCTGAGCTATACCCTGACCCACGAGCCGGGAGGAGTATCTCTCTACGGCAGCCTGCCGGTGCCGGTTTTCTTCAAAGACCTGTGGCCCATATATGAAAGTGAACTGAAATCGAAAAACTCTAAAATCACTTTTGAATACCTGCTGGAAACGTATCTCGAAGAACGTAGGTGTCCGTTAGAAATGAAGATCGTAAAAGCTTATCTGTCGCAGCAGCGAGCGGTGTTTTTGCTGGATGGCGTGGATGAAGTGCCCGCACACCTGCGCCCTACTCTTATGGATAAAGTGGCTGAGTTTCAATTCGATAACAGGCGGAACCGTTTTTTAATCACCGGCAGGCCCCACGGCATCGCCGGTAAAGTAACCGAACATTTCGGTGAGTACCTGCATGACATTAATCCTCTCGAAAGCGAAAAAGTGAAGGGTTTTATCACTTCCTGGTTCAGGATTGTAATGGGTGATGCCGCCGGTGTTGCCGACGCCACCGCTACCGGTATGATTGCCGATATAGAACATAACGAACACATCTCTGTATTTACTCAGAATCCCCTGCTGCTGACCGCGGTCTGCATTTTATACCAGGACGGCAAGCGTCTGCCTGAGCAGCGCGCCGACCTGTATCAACGCATCGTAGACAACCTGCTTTACAAACGGTTCCATGATCCCGCGGACTCCGAAAAGGTAGGGCGCATCGAAGATTGTCTCCGACATCTTGCTTTTACCATGCAGCAGCGTAATCTCAAAAAGATCGAAGTTTCTACCGCCGTGGATTTAGCGAAAGGAATTTTCCCGCCGCAGGGCGAAGAAATCGCATCTCGATACCGGCGTCGCATAGAGGAATTATTTAACGATATCGAGCCGCACTGCGGATTGTTGGACCGTTTAGATACCGGGGAAGTTGAGTTTTCGCATCTTACTTTCCAGGAGTTCCTGGCAGCCGGTTATATGATGGACAAAGGTTTGGATTTTAAAGAGTTTCTCAGAAAAGAGTGGTGGGAAGAGGCGATTTTGCTTTACATCGGTTTAATTAGCCTGAGCCGTAAAAAAGAGAGTAACGATCTGGTACAGGAGATACTTCAAGCTGGTGAAAAAGATAAAAAGGCCCAAAACCGTCTTTATCTTTTGGGAGCAAAGGCGCTTCGTGACATCCAGGCTTACAAGCGTGACAGCGGTGTAGTCGAAGCAGCGTGTAGGAAGCTAACGTCTGTTATCGAATCCGGTGGTGCTTTAGGAGAGCGCTTTGAAGCCGGGGAACTGCTGGGTATCCTGGGAGATTTCCGTATCGAGAGTACTGCTGATAATATGGTCATGGTAGAGGCTGGTGAATTTATCAGGGGATCGGAGAGCGAAGAGGCTCAGGATAGAGAAAAGCCTGAGCGTAAGATATATCTCGATGAGTTCCTGATAGGCAAATACCCGGTCACCAACCGGGAGTATAAAGAATTCGTGGAAGCTGGTGGCTATGAGAATGAAGAATCCTGGACGCCGGAGGGCTGGCAGTGGCGTGAGAAGGGAAAGAAAAATGAGCCGTTGTACCGGCATGATCGTAAATGGAACGGCGCTAATTTTCCTGTGGTGGGAGTAAGCTGGTATGAAGCTTGCGCATATGCGAAATGGCTGAGTATCGAAACGGGCAAAGAATATCGTCTACCTACGGAAGCGGAGTGGGAGAAAGCTGCCCGCGGTGTTGATGGTAGGATTTATCCCTGGTCCGGTGATTTTGATAAAGATAAGTGTAATTGCTGGGAATTGGGATTAGGTCGTACCAGCCCGGTAGGGATATTTCCCGGAGGAGCGAGTCCTTATGGCTGCGTTGATATGTCCGGTAATGTGTGGGAGTGGTGTTCGGATTGGTTTGATGAAAAGTACTATAAAAAAAGTCCTGGTAATAATCCGAAAGGCCCAGATAGTGGCTCCGGCCGCGTCTTACGCGGCGGCTCGTGGCGCAACGGTGCCGGTGTCTGCCGTGCGTCCTATCGCGACTACGTCGGCCCCGGCGTCCGCGTCCTCGACCTGGGCTTTCGCCTCTCTCTTTCTTTATAGGTTACCCCTTTCCACTTTACCCCTTTACCACTGTTTTTGACCGTCGATGATTGCACCGTCCGGCTGTTATATCATTTCGGGTCGTATCGAGGGATTAGGGGCGTGCGCAGAAGCGCAGCCTGCCGCACGCCCGGGCGCTGATTGCACCGGCCCTGCGTTTTTTCATTTCGGATCGTTTGGGGGGCAGACGGGTTCGCAAAGGGAGCGCCGAATCCGTGCTCACCCCGTGCGTTTGATTACCGTGAATCGTTTTGTAATAGTCCAAACTAAGGTAGTAAAATGAATCGTTTGGAGATGTGGGGTGAGCCGGGGCGCGTACTGCCGCGAACCCCGCCGAAAATTTGGGAAGTGGATTGTTGCCTCCGGCGGCCCTGCCGGGGGCTAAACTTTTGTATAAGTTTAATCAAAACTTTTAATTAT